>JAQUYY010000161.1 GCA_028691575.1 Candidatus Gastranaerophilales bacterium | reverse complement strand
CTTAATATTTCGCTAGCACTTGCAGAACCTTTATTTATAAGCACTACAACAGGTTTTTCCTGATTTAGACTTAATTTTCCGGCTTTAATTGTTTCTTTATGTCCGTCTCTGTCAACTATACTAACAATAGGGGCATTTTCTATAAACATATTTGCTATTAATATGGCATTTGGCAGCAAACCACCGGTATTTCCCCTCAAATCAAGTATTATGCCTTTTGCATCGGCTGTTTCTATCAATGCTTTTTTAACTTCATCCGTAGTCTCCTGGCTTATAAAACTTGTTATTTGAATATAAGCATACTTATTATTAAGCATTTTATAATTAACACTTTTGATATTTATTTCTTCTCTTGTTATTGGTATCGATAATTTTTTCTTATTTCTTAAAACGGTTAAATTAACTGTGCTTCCTGCATTTCCTCTTACAAGATCCGCCACTTTTCTTAACGAAAAACCTTTAATATTAATACCGTTAACTTGAGTGATTATATCACCGTTTTTTAAACGGACTTTTTGAGCCGGCGTATCTTCTATTACATGAACAATAACAATATCTTCTTTTATTTTAGCAATATTGACACCAATTCCAAAAAGTTTGGCATCAATGCTCATATTTTGTTCTTTAAATTCTTTCGGATTTAAAAATCTCGTATACGGATCATCAAGGCTTTCTGCCATTGAATTAATGGCTAAATACGCATCATCATTGGTTTTTATTTTACCCAAATATCTTTTTTTCCATCTGCTCCAATCTTGATCATTTTGAGTTTTATCAAAATGCTGCTCTTTTATGACATTCCATGCTTCCAAAAAAACTTTTTGAGATGGAGATGAACAGCAATTAATACTGCAAAGTATTTCTGCTATTGGAGTGTAGCAGCATCCACCAAAAATTAGCATTATAAATATTGAATATATTGTAATTAAAGAATTTTTTATATTTTGTTTCATAACTTTTCCTCAACTCTTGCTTATAATAAAAATCATTAAACTAAACATTAGAATTCCATTCAACTAACCTGTTGTTTATATTATAGACGGAATTTGAAATTGGTATATTTTTTTATTTTAATATGTTTTATTTTTTTATTTATTCTGTTGTAAAATATCTATTATTACTGCAATTAAAAGTTTTCAAGGATCATATATGATAAAAAGTTTTATTCCTATAATATTGCTTACGATTTCAAATATATTTATGACATTTGCCTGGTATGGTCATTTAAAGTTCAAAAGCTCTGCACTCTGGATTGTTATTCTTGTTAGTTGGGGTATTGCATTTGCCGAATATTGTTTTCAAGTACCTGCTAATAGAATCGGACATCAATATTTCTCGGCTGCACAGCTAAAAACAATACAAGAGGTAATAACACTTATAGTTTTTTGTGTATTTTCTGTTTTATATCTTAAAGAAGGGCTTAAATGGAATTATCTTGTAGGTTTTGGGTTTATAGCGATTGCCGTATTTTTTATATTTAAAAAATGGTAAGAAATAGATTTATAATATATCAAAAAATCTGCAACTCAAACCTTGGCTTAATTACCTAGTATCATTTCTTTCAAATAATATTATTATACCGATTTCAATTAGTAACGAGCTTGCGGAAAAATTAAAATTTTTCTCGCAATCCTCATTGTCCGGCTTACACCCATACCGCCGGCTATCCCGCAGCCGGTATGGGCTTAGCACTTCTAAGGTCGGATTTGAAAACTTGCAAAAAATTGTCATTTTTTGAATTTTTCCGCATCCTCAACCGTTAAATTGACCGATTTTTATAATTGGTTTTCATAGCAAAAATATGTTAAAAATTAAGTATAAATTGTTTCATTGGAGTTTATTTGTGTTTTAATATTTTAGTTAGTATTAAAATAAATAGCAGGTAATAAATAAAAATGGTTACAATTAATCATAGGCAAGGTGAAATGACTAAATTCAGAACACATTGGTGTGGACGTTTAAACAAAGAGAATATCGGCGAACAAGTGCGTTTGTCCGGCTGGGTTTCAACGGTTAGAGACCTTGGCGGAATAATTTTTGTTGAAATGAGAGATAAAACAGGTTTCTTCCAAATAGTTGCCGACCCTGAAAAAAACCCTGAATCACATAAAATTTTTAGTCAACTAAAAGACGAATATGTAATTACAATTTTAGGAATAATAACCGAAAGACCGGAAGATACTTATAACCCGAATTTAGCAACAGGCGCTGTTGAAGTTTACCCTGAAAATATCGAAATTCTAAGTAAATCAAAACTTTTACCTTTTATGATTGATGATTCTCAAGAAGTTAATGAAGATTTAAGAATGAAATACAGATACCTTGATATAAGAAGACCAAAAACTATAAATAACCTAAAATTAAGACATGACGTGGTTACAGCGGCAAGAAATTTCTTAAATAAAAATGAATTTATGGAAGTAGAAACACCGATTCTTATTAAAACTACTCCGGAAGGTGCAAGAGATTATTTAGTGCCTAGCAGGGTTCAGGCAGGAAAATTTTATGCACTTCCTCAATCTCCGCAAATATTTAAACAACTTTTGATGGTTGGCGGGGTTGACAGGTATTATCAAATTGCAAAATGCTTCAGAGATGAAGATTTAAGAGCAGATAGACAGCCTGAATTTACTCAGATTGACATAGAAATGTCTTTTGTTGAGCAAGAAGATATCATTCAATTAACGGAAGGCTTGCTTATTGATGCTTTTAAAGCCGCTAATATTGAAATTACACCGAATTTCCCTAGAATTACATATCAAGAAGCCATGAGCAGATTTGGCTCTGACAGACCTGATACACGTTTTGTTTTAGAGCTTTTTGATGTTAGTGAAATTATGGCAGAAAGCTCTTTTGCAGCATTTGCCGATACCGTAAAAGATGGCGGAACGGTTAGAGCTCTTTGTGTTAAAGGCATATCAGGTTATAGCAGAAAAGAAATGGATGATATCAGAAACATGGCAGTTTCTTTTGGTGCAAAAGGCTTGGCTTGGATTACATACAACCTTGATGGTACTGTAAAATCTCCTGTAATGAAGTTTTTAACAGAAGAAGAAATGAATGCAATTAAAGAAAAAGCAAATGCCCAAGCTGGTGATATTGTATTTTTTGTTGCTGATAAGCATAAAATTGTTTTCGATGTTTTAGGCAGATTAAGACTTCATTTTGGAGCAAGATTGGGCTTAATTGACGAATCAAAGCATGCTCTTTTATGGGTAACTGACTTCCCGATGTTTGAATATGATGAGGAAGAAGGAAGATATACCTCTGTTCACCATCCGTTTACAACACCAAATCCTGAAGATATTGATAAAATGACTTCAAGTCCCGGCGAATGTCGCTCAATAGCTTATGATGTTGTCTATAATGGTACGGAATTAGGTGGAGGAAGTATAAGAATTCATTCTCCTGAACTCCAACAGAACGTATTCAAAGCTCTGGGACTTTCTGAAGAAGAAGCTAACGAAAAATTCGGATTTATGATTGAAGCATTCAAATACGGTACACCTCCTCATGGCGGTTTGGCACTTGGATTGGATAGGTTAATTGCTCTTCTTGCAAAAACTGATTCAATCAGAGAAGTTATAGCATTCCCTAAAAACAGTCAGGCTAAGTGTTTAATGACAAATGCACCTGCAATTGCTTCTGAAATCCAGCTAAGAGAACTTCATATAAAATTAAATACACCTAAAAATAAATAAAAAATTATGGAAACTTTAAATTCAATAAAAACAGAGCTTGTAGCTCTTAACCTCTCTCAACTCGAAGATTTTATCGAAAAAATCGGAGAATCTAAGTTTAGGGCAAAACAGCTTCATTACTGGATTTATAAAAAATCGGCAAATTCTTTTGATGAAATGACAAATTTATCAAAAACTTTTAGAGAAAAATTAAAAGAAATTGCTGTTATTTCAAATACAAAAATTGCTCAAAGACAAATCAGCAAAGACGGAACAATAAAATATCTTTTAGAGTTTGAAGACGGGAAAAAAGTTGAAACAGTTTTAATGAGGTTTGATAATCGCCCAAACCTAACAGCCTGCGTAAGTTGTCAGGTTGGTTGCGCTGTTAATTGTGCATTTTGTGCGACAGGACGTGGAGGTTTTTCCAGAAACCTTACGACTAAAGAAATAGTAGATCAAGTATTGACTATTCAACGAGATACAGGCTTAAACATTACAAATATTGTCTATATGGGTCAAGGTGAACCGTTTTTGAACTATGAAAATGTCTTGAATTCAATTAATGTAATAAACTCAGAAATGGAAATCGGCAATCGTAGGATAACAATTTCGACAAGTGGAATTGTGCCTAAGATAAAGCAATTAGCACAGGAAAATCGTCAATTAACATTAGCGTTATCTTTGCATGCTCCAAATCATGAATTAAGAGCGCAAATTATGCCGATTGAAAACAAATATTCTATTGACGAAGTTATTGATGCTGTTAAATATTTGACTGATATAACAGGTCGTAGAGCAACGATAGAATATGTTTTGATTAATAAATTAAATGATACTCCTGAATGCGCAAGACAATTAGCTCATTTGATTAAAAACTTAAAATGCAATGTAAATTTAATTCCTTATAATACTTTGGATAAAAATGACAAATTTCAAAAACCTTCCACCAAGAGGGTGAATGAATTCAGGTATATATTAGAACAGTCTGATAAAAAAGTTACAATTCGTTTAGAACGAGGTGCTGATATCGATGCCGCATGCGGTCAATTGAACGGT
>JAQUYY010000160.1 GCA_028691575.1 Candidatus Gastranaerophilales bacterium | reverse complement strand
GGCTAATGCTCTGTATCTCCACAGATTAGCATCTTTTCCTTTACCTTTTTCATTTCCTTCAATATTTTTAACGATAATAGATTTTGTCTTAAAACCAATTTCGTTCATTTTTTTCATACATAAAAAACTTAAAGGTATTAGTTCGCCTTTTTTATATTTATCACCAATAATTAAAGCTGAATATCGTCCTTTTTCCAGCGAATCATAACCATTTTTAGCTACTTTTGCAAACATTTTGACAAATTCATCAGTTGTTTCAGCATTAGATAAATCTTCTTTTTTATCGCTAAATTTTATAATATCGGCATATGGAGGATGGAGTACTAAAAATTGAGCTTTTTCCTTACCCCATTCATTCAACTGTTTATCAATAATAGTTTTTGCTTCTTCTGAAGAACTATCTGCGTTGATTATTTGAACAGCAGTTCCCAATTGTTCTTTCTCAAACTTATCATTGACATATTCGGCCATATCTTCTTTAAGCTCAACACCAATGCATTTTCTATCCATATTAACAGCTTCAATTGCAGATGTGCCTGAACCCAGAAATAAATCTAAAATCACATCTTCTTGCTTTGTATATCTGGTAAACAATTGAGAAGCAATTTGAGGAATATAATTGCCATGATAATCGTATTTATGACCATTTCCCTTTGCTCTATTTTGAAAATTCCACAGAGTACCGGTTTCAACAAAATCGTAATCCTTCCAATTTGTTAAATCAATATCATTGTAAGATTTTGTTTTTTTTAATGTACTTTCTTCGTTTTGTAAACTTTCAGCTAATCCCAATTTTCTTTCTCCAATTTTATAAACAACAAAATTATGCATTACGCATATGTTTACTATACAAAATTTTTTTCAAATATATATCATCAAAATAATGTATTTTATAAAATTAATCGGCGACTGGTTAGACCAATCGCCGAAATAAAAATTTTTAAAAGTTTTATGCTAAATTAGCAACAATATCTGTGAAGCCCCAGGTTGCATTACCAAATTCAATTGTTTGAATTTCACCGACACCGCGAGTTGGAGTAGCATCAGTTGTGAAGTAATCTAAAATATAGATTTCATAACCTCTAGAAGCTACCTCCATTTGAAGTGTTGTTATATCCATTCGATAGAAATCAAATTCCTGCCAATTATAATTTATACTGCCGTTACTTAAATCGATAGTATTATCACCTTCGGTATCATAAATGGTATTAGTTTCAAAATCCCTTGTTAAAATCAGGTAGGTATCATCATCTGCTCCGCCGTATAAATAATCAACGCCATAACATAGACAAATAGTATCATTACCGGCTTCGCCATACATTATATCATCACCGGGAGCACCTACAAGATAATCATTTCCATCACCGCCATATTGGGTATCATTACCTTCTCCACCATTTACAGTGTCATCTCCTTCGTCGCCTTTAAGGAAATCATCTCCATTACCGCCCAAAATAGTATCGTTGCCATCCCATCCATATATATTGTCATTTCCGTCTAAGCCACTTAAAGTATTAATGTAATTATTTCCTGTTATGTAATTATCAAGGTTGTTACCTGTTCCATCTGTATTATTTAAAGAAATTAACTCCAAATCCTCCACATTATCGGTGAGTGTATATGTAATATAGCTTCTGACTAAATCATGACCGGAATCATAAACCTCATTTACTGTGTCATTAACAGAATCTACATAATATATATCATCTCCGGAACCGCCATACATAGCATCATCGCCTGATTGTCCATCTAGAATATCATTGTCATTATCTCCGTGCATTGTATCATTACCAGTACCGCCGTATAACATATCATTACCTGCCATGCCCCATATTTCATCATTATCGGCCCCACCATCGATATAATCATCTCCAGTGTCTCCATCTAGAAGATCCTCTCCATCTCCGCCATAAATTGTATCATTGCCATCGTGGGCATAAATAATATCATCACCAGCTAACCCTATTAGGGTGTTAGCTTGAGCATTTCCGGACATGTAATTTGCGATGTCGTTTCCTGTTCCGTTTATAATAGAATTTCCGTATAAGTATAAAGCATCGACATTAGCGCTGAGTGTATAAGTAATTGTGCTCCATACGGTGTCATAGCCTTCATCTAAAGCCTCTGTTACAGTATCAAATGCTGAATTTACATAGTATGTATCATCACCAGTACCTCCAGTCATTGCATCATCACCGCTAAAAGCAAGTAGCGTATCATTACCGGCATTTCCGTTCAATGCATCATTGCCTGAACCACCGTCTATCCAATCATCGTCATTGCCACCATATACGGTATCATTGCCAGAGCCTGCCTGAATTCTGTCATTTCCATCACCACCATAAATGCTGTCTTCTCCTGCCCCGCCAAGTAGCCAATCAGCACCGTCATTACCGTTTATTGTGTTTTCTTGAGCATTTCCAATAATTGTATTATCCAAGCTGTTACCGGTTCCATCTTGACTTATACCTGACAAATAGAGTTTTTCAACGTTTTCAGGTAATGTATAATCTATGCTTGAATATACAATATCTATACCTTCGTCGACATATTCAACAACGGTTTCCGTAGCATCATCTACAAGATAAGTATCATTGCCTGTACCGCCAAACATTGAATCTACACCACCGCCACCATCCAGAGTATCATTTCCTGCACCACCTTCAAGGGTATCAACTCCGTCAGAGCCATATAAGCTGTCGTTACCATCATTTCCTTGAATTTGGTCGTTACCTGCATTTCCAATTAAAATATCGTTTCCGCCTAATCCAGCAATGATATCTGCATCATTTCCTCCTTGAATATAATCGTATAATTCAGCACCTGTAAGAGTATCAAGCCCTCCTCTTCCTGAAATATAATTCGTTTCACCGGGAATTCCCGTTAAAACATCATTTTCTTCTGTTCCGAGTATTTTTGCCATCTTCTAAATCTCCTTATTTTTAGTAAAAACTTAATTTAAATTTTCATTAAAAAAATATCTGATTTTTAAAAACCTAAAAACCTCAAGTCGGGTAATCATACAGATTTAATTCTAAAATATAATCCTTTTTAAAATAGAAATAATAAATATTATTTAAAAACATTACTGAATCTCTCATGTATGTTAAAATTTAACTGCACGGTAATAATTAAGATAAATTCAATGACAGAAGACCTTTATTTATACAATTCATCTGCAAAAAATCCTGATGCAATTCCAGTATGGCTTTGCTACCCGGCAACAAATCCCATTGGCATGTCGTCTCTAGGCTATCTTTCTTTGTTTAGAATTTTAGATACGAATGAAAATGTTGATGCTGAAATGGTTTTTACCGATACAAAAAAAACTCGCATTTTTGCAAAAAATGTCAAACTTGCTGGGTTTTCTTTTTCGTTTGAATTTGATTTTTTAGGCGTTTTTTCACTTTTAGAAAAATTTAACATCCCTTTTTCGTCAAAAAACAGAACTGAAAATCATCCTTTAATTTTTGGAGGAGGACCTGTTTTAACCTCTAACCCTGAACCGTTTTCGGAAATTTTTGATTTTATAATAATCGGTGATGGAGAAGAAATTTTAGAAGAAATTATTGAAAAATATCGAGAAATTCAAGGATTACCAAGGCATGAACAGCTAAAAAAATTGGCAACAATAGAAGGAATTTATGTTTCATCTTTTTATAAAGTTAAATACAATGAAGATGATACCATTCATGCTTTTGAAGCTGTTGAAAATGTCTCATTGAAAGTAAAAAGACGAGTTGCCAAAGTTCAAAAAACTCTCTATTCTCCTATAATTTCAGAAAATTCATTTTTTAAAGGGAATTTTTTAATCGAATTATCAAGAGGTTGTTCAAGGAAATGCAAATTTTGTCTTGCTTGCTATTCAAACTTACCAACAAGGTATCCTGGTTTTGAAAGCATAAAAAACGCAATAGATATTGCACTGCAAAACAATTTGAGCATCGGATTGTTAGGTGCATTAATTGCCGATCATCCTGATTTTGACAAGATTATAGCTTATATTGATAAAAAACGAAAAATACAAGAATTTGGTGTTTCCATTGCCTCTATAAGGGCTGATAAAATTAATCCAAATACAATTAAAACTCTTGTATCATGCGGCTTAAAAAGCACTACTATTGCAATTGAAGCCGGAAGTGAACGACTGAGAAAATTTATAAATAAAAATCTTACAAATGAACAGATTTTTGAAAGTATAAAAATCGCCCATAAAAACGGCCTTTCCGGCATGAAATTATATGGAATGTTAGGTCTTCCAACAGAAACTGATGACGACATTACAGAAATGCTTAATTTGATGAAAAATTTAAAAAAAGAATTTAAGAAATTTAACTTATGTTTAAGTGTAAGCTCTTTTGTCCCCAAAGCCCACACACCGTTTCAGTTTGAGGGAAGAGTTGATAACAAAATTTTAAAATCAAGATTGGATTTTTTAAAAAAAGAATTGCATAAATCAGGGATTGAATTTAAACCAACCAGCTTGAAATGGGACTATATTCAAGCAATTTTATCAAGAGGCGACAGGCGTTTGGCCCCTCTTTTAGAAGAAATTTATCGACAAAAAGGTGGCATCGGCATTTGGAAAAAAGCATTGAAAGAGTTTGATAATATTCCCGATTTTGAATTTTACGCAAACAGACAAATTTCGCATGATGAAATTTTACCCTGGGATTTTATTGATACCGGCATGGCGAAAGATATTTTGATAAAAGAGAGGCTACGTTAAAAGAAGATTAGCTTCTAGG
>JAQUYY010000159.1 GCA_028691575.1 Candidatus Gastranaerophilales bacterium | reverse complement strand
CTGTATATCTTCTGTTCCTTTTGCGGTATTAAAATCATTTTTGCAATTATTAATCGCACTAGAATTGTAAGCACCGGCAAGATCTTGAGGATCTACAGGTATAATAAGTTCTTCACCAGGATATAAAAGTACATAAGTTTTATCATCACTAACCCTACCTTCCGATTCCAAATCAGGATTTGCAGCCAACATTAGGTTTACATAATCCTGTATTTCTTGGTTTGATGGTGGGTTGTTAGGATTTGCTTTGCTTAAATAATTTTTAGCTATATTCCATAAATTATCACCTGTTTTGACTGTATAATTATCTGTTGGTGCTTGTAGAGTCGTTTTTGTGTTATTTTCAAGTATAGCATCAATAATAGTCTTATTTGCATCTAAGGAATCTGTTGAAGAAGTTATTTCTATTTGGGAAATGTCTGTTTTTATTGTAAAATTCTGGTCATCTAAGTAGTCTTTTATATTATCATAAGTAATATCTACAATATCGTTCACAATATTTCCAACTATAGCACCAGTAATTGCTGCTCCCGCTGTCCCTGCACTACCAGTACCCCAAATGCCCAATCCTGTAACGATATCGCCAGTTAAAGTCCCTAAGGTACTACTTACTACGGCTTTAACGATAGGTTCTCCTGCTGCAAGATCCATAGATATACTTACCCCTACACATAAGCCTCTTGTATAAAATTTTAATGCTTTAATTTCACCACTAGCCATAACATCCGCAGTATTATCAGAAATTATTTTTGATAGACTTCCATTTATTGTATCTATTGGCAAAGAAGGATCTAATTCAATTGATTCTGCAGCAGTGAGATCTAAAGTTTCATCTTTTTGAAAATTTACATTTGTAGTTGTAATCATTTTAAACTCCTTATTTATCACAGTGTGAATTTATATACTCTTTTAGGTATTTTTGTTGGTAAAAATTAGGAAATATTTTATTTAACTTATTATCATTTTCCATTATTTTTTTATATGTATATAAATAAACATTTACATTCTCATCATTACAGTTGAACTTTTTATTTACGATTTTGCTGGTTAATATAATTGTATGAATTTCATTATCTAAAACATAAGTATTAATAATTTTCTCAGGATTATATAGTTTTTTATAACCTTCCTTATTGTTTTTTTTATAATAAGTTCTTAAATCGTTTGTCCATTTTCGTATTTGCTCAATTTTTTTAATTTCGTTTGGTAAATAGTATAAATAATATTGTTCAGGGTATTTAATCTTATCCAGTTTGTTTTCTTTTCTATAATAATTAGACAAAGTATAACCTTCAAATAATAAATATTTTGAGGCTATATAACCTTGTATCCAGAATCTATTTTTATTGAAAAATTTATCTTTTATCTTTTTTGTAGATAATTCTTCTAAATTTTCATAACTATTATTTAAAATATAAAGCATTTTTGTTTCTTCATTAAGAGAATGACTTTTATTTTTTATATAATCATTGAAATCTATATTTTCATAAGATTTAAATTTGATGCCATACCACCACATAGCCCGTTCTGCATCATTTTCTGGTAAAAATTTATAACCTTGATTAAATAAAAAGTCTCTTAAATCAAAAATGGGTTTAACTAAAATATTATCTTTGCCTAAAATTTTAGCTAACGGCATTGCATAAACAATATTTAAAACTTGTGCAGACACCATGAACAATTTACCTGTACAATTAGGTCTACCAATAGTTTGCTTTAATAAAGGAATGGCAAATATAAAAATATTTATAATTAAAAAACCAACAAATATTTTCTTTATAACATTTTTATTTAATTTCATTTTCTTAATTCCCCTTCTCCCTGTGCTATTCTCCCGACTGTTTTCAAATTTGCTTCTGATTATAATATTTATTATAAATCAATAATACATTTTACTTTCATCCAAAACAAGTATATTTTAAGTGATGTTGCAATACTGATTTATGCAACTTTTGCAAAATATGTATCTTCCAATATGCTGTTTTTGTTGCTCAAGTTTGTTTCACTTATAAAAGATTCGACCAAAGTTTGCAATGTGCCTGTTGTATCTTTTGCCATTGCTTGATGGAGGCTGCTTACTATGCCGTATCCTGAAATATCCGGCAGAGCCTCGATTGTTGCAGAAACCTCGACCATTTCTGTTTCTATAGAGTATGTAAAGTTGTTATCAAAAGCGTATTCTGCGATTTGACCTGTTGTTCCGTCCGTATACGTGAAAGTTCCTGTGCTAAGTTGAGTATTGCCGTTTTCTTGTACAACATTTTGAACCGTATTTGATAAACTGATTGATTGAATGCCAAGTTCAGCAAGTGTAGCAAGTGTTCCATCACCTTTTAACACCTGCAAGTCAGCAAAATCGGTATCACTGGCGTTTATTACACCATCGCTGTTTGTGTCAAGATCAGCAAGTGCAGCAAAACCGCTTGATGCCGTTGAACCGTCTGCAAGTTCAGTATGATCGCCGAAAACTTCATTTCCGTTGTTTATAATCCCATCGGCATTCCTATCAAAAACCAAAACCCCGTCATCAGAGTCCACCCAACCTGTTCTTTCCGCAAAATTATCGTTATTACTATCAAAATATGCTCCGTCAGTCAAACCAACAGTCTCAACCCCATCCCCATCAAGGTCGAGTACCAACGGATCAACCTGTATATCTTCTGTTCCTTTTGCGGTATTAAAATCATTTTTGCAATTATTAATCGCACTAGAATTGTAAGCACCGGCAAGATCTTGAGGATCTACAGGTATAATAAGTTCTTCACCTGGATGTAAAAGTACATAACTTCTATCATCACTAACCCTACCTTCCGATTCTAAATCAGGATTTGCATCCAATAACTCTTGTGGAGTAAGATTATATTTTTTGCCAATATCCCAAAGAGTATCACCAGGTTGAACATTATATGTTTCTGTTGGAGTTTCAATTTTATTTATATAATCTGCTGATAATAAATAACCACTTAGATTAATATCATCAGAATTTGTTTCAATATAATTTTCTCCATTTTCACCTAGCTTTAAATTTAATTCTTGTTCTAAATTATCAGGAATAGTACTATCCAAGAGCATATCTATTCCGATACCCAATAAAGCTGCTCCAAAGCCTATCGCAACAGTTGCACCAACCCCAATACCAACCGGAGTAAGCATACAAGCAGCAATTCCTGGTACACTTGATAAAGTTGTAGTTATTGCTGCTTTTAAGTTACCTTCCGCATCTTTTTCTAAATAAAAATCCATGGCCGCAAAAGGTAAGGCAGATGCTATACCAACGCTTAATTTAACAACTCTTGAAGTTCCAATAACCATTTCATCTGCAGAGGACAATATTGTAGAATGAATAACAGACAGGGTATCTCTTCCTATACTTGTTTCAGATGTTTCTATAGTTAATTCTTCGATTTGTGTGTTATCAAATTCTGATATATAGTCATTAATACTATCAGGACAAGCTTCGCCTTTACATGCACTCCCCTGGATAATTGTTTCCGGCATAATTATTCTCCTTTATTGTCATAACACTTATTTCCAATTTTCTCAATAACAAAATTACTCATTTTATTATCAATTATTTTTCTTATTACGCTCTTCTTATATTTTGCAGGTATATTAGGATCATTTAAGGCTTTATTCTTTAATATATAATCACTTGTAATAAATAGCTCAGTGACGTAATTTTCACACAGTGGTTTATCTTCAAGAATTAAAGAACTTACCATATACAAAGAAAGTTGATGAATTGTTGAAGGATCTGAATACCATGTTTTTGGCTCGTTAATTAAAAAATAATTTGTGGGATATTTCTTCCGAGCTCCTAAGTATAAATCTAATATCTTTTTTACCCGAGATATTTCTTTTTTGTCTTTCACAAAGGGAATATTGTAAAAGAAATTTTCATATGAGTTTGTTTTGTATCCTTTTAAATTAATATAGTTATATATCGATTTTCTAGATAAATATCCCCAAGCCATTTTTTTTAAATAATTTAACCTTATATAATCATTTTGTTTATCTTTTATCGGTAACTTAGCTAATGGTTCATAATGTTTATATATATCATCAGTCCAATCTATAAAAAGATTAGGGTCAATATCATTTTTTCCTTCGATATAATTTGCCATTGCACTCTCTACGACCCAGTGATATTCTGTTAAATATATTCTACACCACCATATATGTTTTTCTGCATCATTATCAGAGGTATTATTAGCACCAAATTCATATAATTTATCTCTTAAATAAACAACTGGTTTACTTAATATATTATTAATGCCAAATGTCTTTAAACTGGGTATAACATAAACAATATTAGTTACAAATGATGCTGAAAAAAATACTTTTGCTAATGGAAAAGGTCTATTTATTGACTGTTTAGTAATAACAATACTGTACATAATTATATTTATTAATATAAAATAAAATATTCCTTTTTTTGCAATTTTAAATATTTTCTTTAATTTCTCTTTTTGCAATTCCCCTTCTCCTCGTGCTATTTTCCCGACTGTTTTCAAATTTACTTTCTGATTATAATAATTATTATAAATTAAGTATACATTTTGTTTTCATCTAAAACAAGTATATTTTAACTAATATTATAAAATCAAATTATGCAACTTTTGCAAAATATGTATCGCTGGCGTTTATCACACCATCGCTGTTTGTGTCAAGGTCAGCTAGTGCAGCAAAACCGCTAGAATCTGTTGAGCCGTCTGCAAGTTCTGTATGATCGCCGAAAACTTCATTTCCGTTGTTTATAA
>JAQUYY010000158.1 GCA_028691575.1 Candidatus Gastranaerophilales bacterium | reverse complement strand
ATATCTCGATACGGTTAAATATCTGGCCCCCATTTTGGAAAGAAACTTCAGCAAAAAAGTTCTCGTTGTTGCGAGCGATCTGTCTACTCATCGAATTTCTCAAATTAATAAAGATTTTGACGCCTCGTATCCGGATCAGGAAGACGAGTATGACATTCTGCTTGCTTCCGATAAGATATCGGAAGGCTTTAACCTTAACCGAGCTGGGCTTGTAATTAACTACGATATCCCATGGAACCCTGTCCGGGTTATCCAGCGCGTAGGACGTATTAATCGTATCAGCCGAAAGGTTTTTGATGAGTTGTATATCGTCAATTTCTTTCCAACTGAAAAGGGTGCTGAGCTGGTAAAGTCGCGCGAAATTGCCAGCAATAAGATGTTTCTGATTCATAACACGCTTGGCGAGGATGCCAAGATTTTTGATATTGACGAAGAACCTACTCCGTCAGGTCTTTTCAATAGAATCCAGCAGAATCCCGATGAGCAGGAAGAGGAAAGTTTTTATACAAAAGCTCTGAAGGAATTCTTGAAGATTAAAAAGGCGCACCCGGAACTCATTTCCGCTTTAAGGAAATACCCGCCAAGAATCAAGGTAGCCAAGCAATACAACGAGAATGAACTACTGGTATTTATGCGGAAGGGAAGGCTGTATATTCATGGTGTTAGATACGATAGCGAAAATAAGCCAGATGTTTATCAGGCGGCGGTTGAGGATGTTTTTACCAAGATCGCCTGTCCGGAGGATGAAAAGGCATTAAGTCTAAGCGATAATTTCTGGACATCCTACGAAAATATAAAGAAGTTTAAAGAATTTCGCACTATCCCGCCGAGTGAGCAAAGTCTTGAGCAGAAAGCACTAAATAATCTTACCACATTGATTAATCAGGTTCACACAGATCATATAATGCCCCATAAGGACTTTTTGAGGGTATTGAGGGAAGACATCTTGGATTTTGGAACCCTGTCCGATTTTACCCTTCGCCGTATAGCTAATATGGAAAGCTCTGATGAGGCGAAGCAGAAGAAGGTCGTAATTGAAATTACCGCTTTAAAAAAAGAACTTGGCGAAGACTATTTGCAGAAGGAAAAGACAAGACGTAAAGACCTGTCAAAAGAAATCATCATCGCAATCGAAAACCAAAAACAATGAGCAAAGAAATTCTACAGGACATAATTGATAGTTTTGCTCCGGATAAATTCAGCCGATTTTTCCGCGATAAAAACAGGTCGTTTTCACCTCGCCAAGAAGATGTTCGGCATTATGACGATGAAAACTTTAAGGGCGGGTTGAAGCTCGGTGAAATACAGTTTTCAAAAACAGAGAAACTGATTGTCTGCGCGTTTCAGGTGAAGCAGTCGCTTTCTGAAAGAAGCGGCAAAAAAGCGCAGTATGAAAAGGGCAAGAAGATACTTAAAGACACGCAATCGGATGCGGGTATCGTTATATTTTATGATCAGAACGGCAATTTCAGATTCTCGCTTATATATCCGGAGACGATCGGCAACAGGCGCCAATGGAGTAGTTTCAAGCGTTTTACCTATTTCGTAAGTCGCGAATTCACAAACAAGACATTTCTTCAGCGTATTGGCGATAACGAATTCTCTTCAATAGGAAAGATTAAAGATGCCTTCTCGGTTGAAAAAGTCACTAAAGAATTTTACCTCGAGTATCGCAAGCTTTTTGAAAGCCTTGTGAAAGACCTCTTATCAAATCACACCTTCATGAACGAAGCATCAAAAAATGATATTAATACAGAGAATTTTGCCAAAAAACTTCTGGGTCAGATTGTCTTCATTTATTTTATCCAAAAGAAAGGCTGGATGGGTGTCCCGGCCGGGCAGAACTGGGGAGCGGGCGACAAAAATTTCTTGATAAATCAATTTAAAGAAGCGATTGCCAAGAAGTCGAATTTCTTCAACGATTATCTGGAATCGCTATTTTACGGGACACTAAACAATCCCCGCAGGAATTCGGCTGATCCGAGCTTCTCCAAAGAGTTTAATAGCCGCATCCCGTTTTTAAACGGCGGATTGTTTGAAGCCGAGTATGATTGGAAAAACAGCTTTATTTATCTCGACAACAACATCTTCAAAAATATTTTTGATGTGTTTGAAAGGTTCAACTTTACGGTTGAAGAAGAAAGCCCGGATGATAAAGAAATCGCCGTTGACCCGGAAATGCTTGGGAAGGTCTTTGAAAACCTGCTCCCTGAAAATCTTCGGAAAGGAACGGGCACATACTATACGCCGCGAGAAATTGTTTATTACATGTGTCAAGAGAGTTTAATCAACTATCTTGATTCCAGCTCAAAGCTGGGAAAAGAAAAGGTAGACAAATGCGTTAAGTCGCTTAAAGAGGGAGATAGTCTTATCTCTGATAAGGAAGCAATTGAGTTTGATCGCTTATTAGAACAAATAAAGATATGCGACCCGGCTTGTGGATCAGGCGCTTTTTTGGTTGGGATGTTGAACGAGATCGTTCGTCTGCGGTTATTATTACGCGTTATTTATCCCTCGAAGCTTTCCAAAAGATCGGAATATCAGCTTAAAAAGGACACGATTCATAACTGTGTATATGGTGTCGACATTGACCCGGGTGCTATTGAAATTGCCAAACTGAGATTATGGCTTACCCTTGTCGTCGATTATGAGATAAAAGAGATTGAGCCGCTACCGAACCTTGATTATCGGTTAATGTGTGGCAATTCTCTGCTTGAGGAGTTCGAAGGCGTAAGATTCTATACCGGCGATGACGAAAAACAAGATTTCGGGTTATTCAAAGACACAAAAAAACAAGAAAAGATAGTCGAACTAAAAAAGAAGGTTGAAGAGTATTTTGATATTCACGATGACGAGGAAAAACGAAGCAAGCGCAAGGAGATCAACGATATTAAAGATTGGCTTATCAAGACCGCCTTAGAGAAACGCAGGAAAGAGCTTGCTAGTTATAGGAAGTCCGAAGAATCTAAGCTTAATATGTTTAACGAGGAAAGCCGCAAGAAATACTTTGAGAATTGGGGAACTAAATTTCTTGCAGAAGGAAAGATCAACGAGGTCTTGCGGAACCTTCATGATCCTCGAAAAGCAAAACCGTTTTTTATTTGGAAGCTTGAATTTATGGATGTGTTTGAGGATAAGGGCGGATTTGATGTTGTGATTGCCAACCCGCCATATGTTACTACTAAATACGGAAAGATTGGCAAACAAGCAAAGGAACAATATTCCAAATGCTTTGAATCTGCCTACGACAAATTAGATCTATATGTTTTGTTTATTGAAAAAGCGATAAAAATATCCAAAGAGCATGGCTTTACCACATTTATTACGCCATGGAATTTTTTAGCTAATTTTTATTCATTTAAGATAAGAAAATTCTTACTCGATAACACAAGAATAAGGTTATTTAACAAATTACCGCCAAATGTATTTGGCAGTGTTATCGTTGATAATATCATTTCCATTTTTGAAAGAAATCGTGTCAACAAAGAAAATCGAATATTGTTTGATGATTTGTTTGATAGCCAAAAGCAAAGATATTTTAACCAAGATTTATATTCTCAGAATGACAAATACATTTTTGTTTTTCCGGGGAATGAAGCCGCTAACAATATTTTAAAGAAGATGAAGGTTGGTTCTTTAGATATGGGCAAAATTGCATTAAATTATATCGGTATAATGACTGGCGGGCAGAAGAAAATGATAGCCGATAAGCCTATTTTCAAAAATAGTAAACCGGTCTTATGCGGGAAAGACATTATTAGATGGAAATTAGTGGACAGAGGAAATTATGTAAATTTTGATAAATCAAAAATTCACAGCAATGACAATGAAGAGGTATATTTATCAAAAAAGAAAATACTTTTGAGAAAAACGGGACGAGAATTTGTTGCATGTCTTGATGAAGAACAATTTTTTACAATTCAGTCACTATATAATATTGTTATAAAAGATTGTGAGTATGCCGAAGAGTACCTGCTGGCTTTGTTAAACTCAACATTGTTTGTCTATGTGTACAATAAATTCTTTATAACAAACCCTGAGGTTTTTCCTTATGTCAAAAGAAGACACTTAGATCAATTCCCCGTAAAGGCTCTTTCTGAAACTGAGCAAAAGCCGTTGATCGAAATAGTTAATAAGATTTTGAAAATTACGGAAGATAGCGATTATATCGAGGACGAAAAAAAGCAAGCAAAGGTTAGAGAATACGAGCATGAAATTGACCAGATGGTCTATAAGCTTTACGGCCTGACAAAAGAAGAAATTCAGATCATAGAATCTTTCTGGGCGGAGCGTTAAAATGGCTACCTATTATTTTGCATACGGTTCAAATATGAAACACACGCAGATGCGAGAAAGATGCCCGGATAGCCGCTTTATAAAAGCTGTATGTCTGAATAACGCCAAGTTTAGATATGACGGGCAGTCAAAGAAATGGGGCTATAAAGCAGTGGCAAATATTGTGAGCGCTGATGGCGGTAAGGTATGGGGTGGATTATTTGAAGTAAGTGCTAATGATATTGCCGAATTGGATTCTCCGCGCTGTGAGGGCTTCCCTAAGAGCTACGGTAAAAAGAGCGTGCATGTGCATGATGATAACGGCAATGTCCATGACGCTTGGGTGTATTTTCGAATTGGCGAGGTAAAGGGTGATCCCTCTGAGGAGTATCGCAAGGCTGTATTAAAGGGCGCGAATGATTGCATGTTGCCTAAAGATTATATTGCGAATTATATTTGATACATGGATGATCCTCTCGAAGTATTTATAGAATATGAT
>JAQUYY010000157.1 GCA_028691575.1 Candidatus Gastranaerophilales bacterium | reverse complement strand
TAAATTGTTTTGAAAATCAGTAGCTCCTAATTGCATTTTATCTAAAAGTTCGAATCCCGGATTACTATCGTGAATAATATCATTTTCTGCAATCATAATCCTTAAATCTTCTTTCATCATCGCAGGAACTAAAATTGAAGATTTATCTTCACTTATTTTGTAAGGATATCCTGCTTTTTTAAGATTTTCCACAACCGCTACTGCATCGTTTTCGGTTAATTCATTGTACAAAACTGCCCAATTCGGTTCAGTCGACTTTGCAACAAAATACGAAACGGCTATGGCCGTAGAAATAACAAGGATGACTATTGCAAATTTTTGCATGCCTTCCAGTCCGTTCCAAAGTTTTCTCATATCGCTTGTTATTAAACTAAAATAATTATTCACAGATTATTCCCTTATTCCCTTATTCCCTTATATGTTTACTAGTTTACGCTTTTTTTTAATGAAATCAAAAATGTTAAATAAATTTAATCAAACTTGCATCTTGGAAACTTCTTGATAGGCTTGCATTAACTTACTTTGCATCTTTAAAGCCAGTTGCATAGATAATTCTGCCTTTCTTGATTCAATCATAACGGTATGGACATCAATATCGCCGCCGGATGCAAATGTTTCTACAGCTTTTTCTGCCGTCAATTGGGTTTTATTCAATTTATTTATACTGTTTTCTAAAATGTTCCCAAAACCTTCTGCTAATTTGCTTGCAGATAAATCCGAAGTTCCTTCAAATCCTCTAATACTTTGATCATTTTGCCCTAATAAAAGTTTTAAATCATCAGAAAGTTGTTTATCTTGTTGAACTTTAGGATTATCAAAAATATTTTCGCCTATATTTATTGAAATTCCGCCATCAATAGATTTTAATTCTTCTAAATTTTGTTTAAAAATTTTATTATGCTGATTTAAAACATTGAATTTGTTTATATCGCCTAAATTTCCTAAATTGCCTAAAGCTGAAGTTATTTCCATTTTTTATTCCTCTTATATTTTCAATGCTGAAGTAATCATGCCTTTTGTTGCGTTCATAGTCGTAACATTAGCTTCATAAGCACGACTTGCTGAAATCATATCGACCATTTCAGTAACAATATTAATGTTTGGCATTTTGACAAAACCGTTCTCATCAGAATCCGGGTGCCCCGGATCATATGTAAGTTTATACGGATTTTTTGTATCTTCTTCAATAGAATTGATTTCAACACCTGATGCTACGTTTTGAGAATTAAACTTTATAGAACCTTTTAGAGCAAAGTTTCCATCTGTTTCAATTCCTTCAGAAAAGCCTAATCCTTTTCCGGCTAATACATTTCGCTCAATAGCATCGTCGTAAACTGCTGAAAAAACAGCTTTTTTCCTGATATAAACTTCTGGATCACCATCGGCATTTCTTGTTGTATTTACGTTGGCAATATTGCTTGAAACAGTGTCCATTCGCACACGTTGTGCATATAAACCTGAAGCAGTTATATCTAAAGCATCAAAACTCATTTTCCCAACCTCTTAATTTTTTTAATTACCCTGAACTTTTAAGTATATTTTCTATTTTTTTATATATTTTGGATTCAATATCAGTTAAAACAGTATATTTGGTACCGTTTTTAGTTAATTCAACCATTTCTTTTTCAATATTAACGTTATTTCCATCTGCAGACATAGCTGAAGAATTATCTGAATATAATTCAGGAGCAAAATCTTTATACGGATTTTGATTAAATTTCATTTTTTGTTGTGTTTCTTGAAGAAAATTTTTATCCCAATCTAAAAAAGCATCACTTGATGTTGGAACATATTTCAATGAATTTTGATTTGCAAAATTCTTATTTTCATCATCTTTTTTAATAATTTCAGCAAGCTGATCTTCAAATTTAACATCGATTCTCTGATAGCCTTCAGTATTGGCATTTGCGATGTTTGAGGCTAAAATCCTGTTCCTTTGAGAAAGCCCGTCAAGCGCTAATTCTGAAATATCAAGGTATCTTCCGCCTATTAAATCCATTTTAACCCTCCCTCGATATTGGCAATTTTATGCTGAACGTTGTACCGTTTTTTCCTGTAGAAACAAGGTTTAAACTGCCTTTATGACTTTCTATTATTTTCTTTGAGAAAGAAAGCCCGATGCCCGTACCTTTTTGTTTTGTAGTAAAATACGGCATAAATATTTTTTTTGTATTTTCAGCATCAATTCCCGAACCTTCATCAGAAATTTTAATTTCTGCAAAATTACCATCGGCATTAAGTTTTAAGGTTATTTTTGAATTTTTTTCAGATGCTTCAATCGCATTTTTTATTAAATTTAATAAAACCTGATGAATTTTTTGAATATCAATAGGTGCTTTAACATCATTATTTTTATCAAATTCAATTGAAATATTTTTTTGGATACAAACAGCTTCAAACATATTAATAGTGTCCAAGACAACATCCTCAAGATTGATTTGAGTTAACTCAAGTTTTATTTCTTTATTAAATTCAATAAGTTCATTTAATAAATTTTCCAAAGAAAAAGAAGCTTTTTTGATATTTTCAGTTGCATTTAAAATTGATTTAGCTATCGTTGTTTCTTTATTACCAATATTTTCCGTTTGTTTTGAAATTATTTCAATATAGGTATTTATCAAGCTTAACGGATTTCTTATTTCATGAGCCAAAGTCGAAATCAGCTTATTTATATCAGAAATTTCATCTTCTGCATTTTGTAGATTTTCAAGTTCAGTATTAGCGCAAATAAGCTCCCTTGAATTGTTTTCAATGCTTGTCATTAATTTATTCAGAATCGTTGTAAATTTTTCATTGCCTCTTCTATCGAGTTTTAATTGAGACATATCATTTTCAATTCTTATATCGTTTAAGTTTTCTTGAATATAATCAACAAAATTCTTTACTTCAGTTGGGTTAAGAGTACAAATGCAGTCGGAAAGACCCACTATATTTTCTTTCCAGTATAAAAGAGCAGAAAATCTATCCGCATTTATTATTAAAAACTGTTCTTCTTTTTCAAATAAATCATTGACATTAATCAAATTAAATTTATTGTTAAAAATATCATTATTTGTATAATTTTTAACATTTGAAAAAGATAGGCGGGTTAAAATATTCTTAAAAGGTTCGCTATCATCAATTTTAAAAATTACGACAGCTTCTGCATTGGCTTCAATAATAGTTTCGAGCAATGTTCGAAACAGACTGATAATAGTCTGTTTCGTATAACTATCAAGCGCAATATTGCCCAAAAGTTCGTTAATATTTTTTTTTCCGGTTATTTTTTTCATAACATTAAACCGTTAGTTTTACCCTCGTCCCATCTCAAAGTTGTTTGTTAAAATTATTTCGCCTTCACTATACAGCAGCTTTGATTTTGTTTCTTTTTCCTTTGTATCCGTGATGAATAGCATAAAGAACAGCTTGTGTTCTGTCATTTACCTGCAGTTTTTGGAAAATATTATTAACATGAGTTTTTACTGTAGTTTCGCTTATAAACAGCTGTTGAGCAACACCTTTATAAGTGATGCCTTTTGTTAAAAGATCCAAAACTTCTTCTTCTCTTTGTGTTAAATAATTCAAAAGATTTTCTTCTTCTTCGTAAGTTTTTACTTCATCTGTAAAATCATTTTGGAATTTATCAAAGAATTTTGCTGCAAGAACTGACGGTAAATAAATTTTTCCTGAAAAAATCTCGTCAATAGCGTATATTAACTGAGAAGCAGCCATTGTTTTTAGGATGTAACCTTTTGCTCCGACTTTCATTGCTCGATAAATCAAATCAGGATCATCATATCCTGTAACTGCAATTACTTTAACAGTTTCATCAAATTTCTTGATTTCTTGAATAGCAGTTATGCCATCTTTTTCCGGCATATTAACATCCATTAAAACAATATTTGGACGATATTTTTTCACTAAAGAAATGCCAATATCCGCATTAGCAGCTGTTCCGATAACTTCATGATTACTCTCTAAATTGACAAGTTCTCTAATACCTGTTGCATGTTCATAGTTATCATCGATAATCAGAATCCTTGCGCTTGAATGAATACCCATTCTTCTCATCTATTTCCTCCTCGGTAGTTATTACCCGACAACATAAATTTTTCCCTAAGTCCTGTTTTTTCAAGAACTATTTCTCTACATTAAGCATAGTAACTTTTTTGGAGGAGCTGCTCATCGGCTAAAGGGTTTATGTTTCTACATTATCGGGTTTATAAATAGATTTAAACCAAATGGTCTATAAGAGGATTGAAACTTTCTTTTTGCAATTGCTTTCAGCTTTTTAAAGAGGATTTTATTTTTTCCAACGAATGTATTAAATTTATTGACTAAATTTTATAAAATTTTTTTAAATTGATTCTTAAATACTGTTTTAAAATCAATTACTTAGTATTACAATATCTATTAACATACTTGATGAGGCAAAATATTAAAATTGGGCAAACAATTTTTTGAAAATGCAGAAAATTTTCTTTTAAAAATAACAAGAAGCGAAATAATTATACAGGCAATTTTAGTCGGATTAATATCCGGTATTCTTGTTGTACTCTTTAAAATCAGCATTGAAAGTTTTGAAGGATTTTTAAGGATTCATGTTGGAAATAAAGCATTTTTACCGTTAATAGGTGCTTTAGGAGGCTTAATTGCCGGACTTTTAGTCTATAAAATAGCTCCTGAAACAAAAGGCAGCGGTATTCCTTATGTAAAGCTGACTTTATCAAGAATAGGCAAGGGCACAAGACTAAGGAGTATTTTAGTTAAATTTTTTGCAGGCGTTGTAGTCATAGGAACAGGATTATCCCTCGGAAGAGAATGTCTTAGTGTACAATTA
>JAQUYY010000156.1 GCA_028691575.1 Candidatus Gastranaerophilales bacterium | reverse complement strand
GTCGGATTTGCTATGGTATTGAAATAGAGCCATTGTATGTGGATACCGCAATTCGCAGATGGCAGGATTTAACAGGAAAAACAGCTATTTGTTTGAACAATAACAAAACTTATAGAGAATTATTGGAGGCTAAAAATGAATAAAGACTATGAAATCGGATATGGAAAACCTCCTAAGGATGCTCAATTCAAACCAGGTTTTTCGGGAAATAGAAAAGGACGTCCCAAAGGCTCAAAAAACACTTATACTCTATTGAACAATATTTTAAATCAAAAAATTACAGTTAAAGAAAATAATGAAAATATAAAAATATCAAAAAAAATTGCAATGCTTACACAATTAGTCAACAAAGGTGTTAAGGGCGATATTAAAGCAATATCAACATTACTGCCGCATATGTTGATGGCTGATATTAAGGAAGACGATAGGGAAAAAGTTTTATCATCATTAAATCATGACGATAAAACCATAATTCAGATGTATTTATCAAACTTTGACGGAGTAAAAGAAATAAATGACAGTACAGCCGATTGAAAAAACATTATTAAATTCTTTACTGAGAGCGGATTTTAAATCTTTTGTAATAAAGGTTTTTAATGAAGTTTCCGCTAATTCAAAATATCTTGATAATTGGCATATTGATGTAATTTGTCATGAATTAATGAATGTATTTGAAAATAAGCAAAATCGTTTGATTGTAAATATTCCACCAAGATATATGAAATCAATAATTTGCTCAGTAGCATTTCCGGCATTTATTTTAGGGCATAATCCAAAAGCTTCAATTATTGCTGTAAGCTACTCGGATGAACTTGCTCAAAAACTTGCATTTGATTGTAGAAAAATTCTTGAAAGTAATTGGTATAAAGAAATTTTTCCTCAAGCTAAACTCTCTAAAAGTAAAAAATCTATATCTGATTTTGAAACAATAAAAGGCGGAGGACGTTATGCAACATCAGTTAATGGTACACTTACAGGCAGAGGTGCCGATTATATTATCATTGATGATCCTATAAAACCTATGGATGCATTATCGGATTTAATCAGAGAAAAAACGAATGATTGGTATGGAAGCACCCTATATTCAAGGCTTAATAATAAAAATGACGGCAAGATTATTGTTGTTATGCAAAGATTGCATGAAGATGATTTTACGGGATATTTGCTCGAAACCGATTCATCGTTTAAACATATTAAAATTCCTGCTATTGCAGAAAAAGATGAAAATTGGGTTATAAAAGACAGGATTGGCAATAAAGAAAAATTTTTTATAAGACAAAAAAATGAGCCGTTACATTCTGATAGAGAAGATTTAACAAAATTATTTCAATCAAAAGAATATATGGGGGAATTTAATTTTGCCGGGCAATATCAACAAAATCCTATGCCCAGAGAAGGCGGGGTTATAAAGAAAAAATGGCTTCAATTTTATAATGAGACAGCATTGTTTAAAAGTATTGGAAATGGCGAAATAGAAGTAAATTGCATAATTCAGTCTTGGGATACAGCAAGCAAAATTCAAGAACATAATGATTATTCGGTTTGTATAACTATTTTAAGGGATATAAATGATAAAAATTATGTGCTGAATATTTACCGAAATAAGCTGGTATTTCCTTCTTTAATAAGAAAAATTGCTCAAAAATATGAAACAGAAAAAGAAAAATACAAACGCAAAATAGAAATTCTTATTGAAGATAAATCATCGGGAACAAGTTTAATTCAGGCGTTAAATAAGGATTATCAACTATATCCCAAAGCGATAAAACCTGAATATGATAAAGAAACAAGATTAATATCAGTTTCTCATTTGATAGAAAACGGAAACTGTTTATTTCCTGCCGGTAAGCCTCATTGGTGGTTTGATTTTGAAAATGAATTATTAAGATTTCCAAAAGCAAAACATGATGATCAATGTGATGCATTAAGCCAAGCACTGCATCATAAAACATCAAGAGGGTTGCCTTACATAGTTTCTGGAGGCAGAAGAAGTTACTATGGTAAATATAGAGGCTTTTTTGATGGTATTGATTATTCGGGTTATTAATTAATACTTTATTTTAAATAGATTAACAATTTTAAAAATTGTGTTCTATCGGACACAAAAAAAGAACTATTTTTCTGGAAAACTTGATTAATAATAGAAAGCAAGTGATTAATATCCTTGTAATGAAGAATTTAAAAGGGACATACAATGATTAATGAGTTACAAGATTTATCACGAGAGGAACTAATAAAAAAATGGCAAAAACTTTTTAAAAATAAACCTCCAAAATCTGCAAGAAAAGAATTTTTAATAAAAAACTTAACTTGGCAAATTCAGGTTAAAAAATATGGAGGATATTCGGCTCAAACAATTAAACACCTCGAAAAACTAGCTAATAAAATTTCAAAATCTAAAAGTATTGGTGATATTGATATTAAAGCAGTAAAGATATTTTCAAAGCTTGAAATTAAAGCCGGAACGAAGTTGATAAGAGAATATCAAGGCAAAAAGCACGAAGTAACTGCTCTAGAAAAAGGGTTTGAATATCAAAACAATAAATACAAAAGTTTATCAGCAATAGCAAATGAAATAACCGGTACAAGGTGGAATGGTAAAGTATTTTTTGGACTAAAAAAGGCATAACAGCAGATGAGCAATAAAGACAAAAAAATTATAAGATGTGCAATTTATACAAGAAAGTCAAGTGAAGAAGGCCTTGAGCAAGATTTTAATTCGCTCGATGCGCAAAGAGAAGCTTGTGAAAATTATATAAAATCTCAACAGCACGAAGGTTGGATAATAGTAGAAAAACAATACAACGACGGTGGGTTTTCCGGCGGTACACTTGAAAGACCTGCTATTAAAGAATTATTTAAAGATATAGAAGCAGGTAAAATTGATATTGTAGTTGTTTACAAAGTAGACAGGCTTACTCGTTCGCTGATGGACTTTTCAAAAATAGTTGAACTTTTTGATAGACAAAATGCGAGTTTTGTTTCAATAACTCAACATTTTAATACGACAACCAGTATGGGAAGACTAACCCTTAATATTCTTTTATCTTTTGCACAATTTGAGCGTGAAGTAACCGGGGAAAGAATTCGAGACAAATTTGCTGCCTCCAAGAAAAAAGGTATGTGGATGGGCGGAAATGTTCCAATAGGTTACAAGTGCGAAGAAAGAAAATTACTCCTTGATAGTAAACATATTAAAACTGTAAAAACTATATTTGAAAAATATTTGGAATTCAAAACTATACTTAAAGTAAAAAAATACCTGGATAATAGTAATATTAAAAGTAAAGCCGGTAATAATTTTAGTAAAGGTAATCTATATCAAATTTTAAAAAATAAAATTTATATTGGATTAATCCATCATAAAGGAAATTATTATGATGGTGAACATCAAGGCATAATAGATAAAGAAGTATTTGAAAAAGTTCAAAGATTAATCGAACAAAATAGAAATAATAATAAAAATTGTAAATATGCAAAATCTGCATCATTATTAGCAAGTAAACTTTTTGATGACAAAAACAATCGAATGATGCCTTCTCATAGCAATAAAGGTAAAAAGCGTTATCGCTATTATGTGAGTCAAACAATAACTCAAGGAAAACAAAATAATTTGTGTTCTATGGATAAAATTCCAGCAGGTGAGATTGAAAAATTTATTTGTAGTGAAATTGCATACTTTCTAAAACAAGAAGAAAATATACAAAAATACTTGAATGATATAAGTATTATCAAACAAAAAGAAATATTTAAAAAAATAAAAGAACTTAAATTATCTAATATTCAAATCCGATCTGTTTTATCAAGAATAAATTTAAACAAAAACAATTTAAAAATATTTATTTGTGAAGATGGCATTGAAAGATTTTTGGAAAGTTTGATAAATTCAAAAGAATCGCTAAAAGAAGCATCGGCTAATTCAGCTAAAACCATTTCTATACAAAAAGATATTAAAATATCACGAACTGCAAGAAAAGGAAATGCTTTGATTTTAAATGGTGAAAAGAATATTAAAAATGTTGATACTATTTTGATTAATGCAATTGCTAAAAGTTATCGCTGGAACAAGATGTTAAAAACCGGGAAAGTTAAAAGTATAAAAGAAATCGCTAAACTTGAGACTGAATATTGTTTAGACCATATTAAGAAAACAATAAGGTTAAATATTTTATCACCGAGAATCGTAGAAAGTATTTTAAAAGGAACTCAAGCTCCTGAATTAAGTTTGCAGAAGTTATATAAACTAAAAACATTAAATTGGAAAGAGCAAGAACAACTGTTAAATTAACAGCATAAACCATTTTGACTCAAAGTGCATGCGTTGCACTTTATTTTTTTTGCTATTTTTGGGCAGAGCGTCACAAAAAAATCAAAAAGAGAATTTTCGATATTTTGGCTTTAAAATTAGCTCAAAGTTCTCTCTTTTAAATTCTCTTTAAAAACACAAACCCGTAAATCCCCGACACTCGGGCGTATACGCAAAAATAAAAACCGCTATCGTAATGATAACGGTTTTTATGGTGGGGCAAAAGCGACGATGTTCGAACTTATGTGTTTACATTAATGAGCTTTTTGATGAATTGAAAAACCCCGAAAATGTTTTATTTATAAGTGATTTCGAGGCTTATTCTAAATTAAATCAGCTTTGTTCAAATTTTTAAAATCATTAGTTTGTAAAGAAATGTTTAGGCGGAAAATTTTTTGTTATTTTTTTTCATTTTTTTTATGTGTCGTTTTTTATTGATTTTATTGAATTCTATCGAAATGAATTTTTGTAAAAAATTAGTATTTTTTTAGTATCTTTTTGTTGTCAAAAATAAAAAAGATA
>JAQUYY010000155.1 GCA_028691575.1 Candidatus Gastranaerophilales bacterium | reverse complement strand
AGGGTGATTGACCGGGCGCGTAGACTCCTTGAGGAGACAGGTATAGAATTGAGAGATATTTCTTTTATAGGAGTCAGCATAGGGTCTATTGTTCGTGAGATGAAAAAAGTAGCAGTACCTACTGGAGTCTTGTCAGATTTCTCTCGTAAAGATCTAGTAAGATTTGACAGTATACGTGAAAGGATAGCAAGACTTATCGGTAAGCCGATATTATTCGGTAACGATGGTGATGTCGAAGGGCTTGGGATTGCAAGAGGACGTAAATTAAGAGATGCTCTCATCCTTAAGTTCGGCACTTCACTCGCCGCTACATACATACAAAGCGATGGGCGTATTGGAGATGGTATCAATGAATTCACTAAAGCAGTTATCAATATGGATGAATCGACGTTCGCTCATTATGAGACACGAGTTAAGGGGTGTGCGGGTTCTTATATATCATGGACAGGGATATGCAATATTGCCCAGTCACTTGGCTTAGATAAAAAATATGGACTAACAGCAAATGATCCAATACCTAAGATTTTAAGATCATGGCTCACAGACGATACTACTGAAAAAGCTAAAGACGCTCGAAAAGTTTTTGAAAAAGTTGGAGAGCAGGTAGCAAATTTAGTAATAACGCTTGGCCAATATTATCAGATTGAACATATCTTGTTTTCAGGAGGGATTGTAGCTGGACGTGCGGGGGAGATCATTGTAACTACAGTACACACAGCGATGCATGATCATGGTATGGAGATAGCAAGAGTTGAGATAGTTAGTGAAAGCGTCAAATATTTACGTTTTGGGTTTCTGTTTGGGTTAGTTGAAATGTTTCGTTCTTATCTGGCACAGCATCAAACAAATAGTCTGATAGAAGAAAATACGGGTAGTAAAAGGTTAGATTCGGATTCTTTTGACACACACTTTTCAAAACTGGTATCTACGTCTGATGAGAGAGAAGCTGAGCATACTATTACAACAAATTTTGAGAAAGGCGGTACAGGTAGTCAAGGGTACCCTGCGGGTAACGGGAAGATTAGTTTGGATAATGGCGGGCAGCAAAGACTTTTGGACGTTCTTCGGGCGATAGCACCTCAGGCTGCTGAGAGCTTATTGCCTCAGCCGCGAGCGCCGCCAAAAGTCTGTATCGTTATAACCTCGTCAACTAAGGAACGAAGAAAAGAGTTAAGAAAACATCTCCCGTCAATTAAAGAAGCTATTGAGCGCTCCTTTCCTTTTGAGTTGGATATTGATATAGCGGGAGGCTGGAAAGAGGAATCTCGTAACCGCATTATCGGTGGATTTTACGATAGTGCCTTGGGGCAGTATATATTACCATACGGTTCTATTAAAAGCCCGCGTAAGGTCATAACTCTTGTTGTTACCGATAGTGACCTCACTGGTTTCACTCGCTTTGGGGAGGTTAAAAATTTTCTTTTCGGCCGGGCGTACCCCTATGATAACCTCACAATTATCTCAACCTATCGCTTTCGCCATAGAAGCGATACGGTGACCAGATCACGATTAGTGAAAAACGTTCTTCATGAACTCGGACATCTTTTTGGGTTAGGCTTAGAAATACCGCTTTCTGATGATCGGCAACATTGTGCTCATCCTACCTGCGCGATGCGTTATTCAGCAGATTCCTATGAGCTTGATCGAGTTGGTGATAATTTCTGCCCAACGTGTATGCGGGCGCTGGCAAAGAAAAGCCGAGAAGTTATCGATCGTCGTCGCCGGTCTTCGGATAACGGGGGAACAACTAATAACCCTTCTTCGCACGATCATGTTTCAAAACTGGCGGTTACTGGCATAAGTTATTACAAAAATAGGGGGTATGTCTGGGCAGACAAATTTATTAATGATCACATTCCAGCCGACAGTAGCTCGGATGAAACAAGGGACTTTATTGAAGCAGTACAGCTTCTTGCTGGCAATCAGGATAATAATGTGCGTAGCGGTGCTCGCTGGATAATTGAAGAGCTTAGCAGGAGAGGAATAATAAGCGCAAGCTATCGCGATTGGATATTTAATGAAGCTATAGCATTTGTTGATTCATCAACTCCTACATTCACTCCCCTTAATATCTCTAAATATGACGGCGTTCTGTATAACGCTTTGAAAAAAGGGTGGTTTAACCCAGGCGATGAAGGTAAAGTTGCCGTTACCGCGCTTGATCCTTTTACCGCGCGGTTTGAATACACCCCTTCAAAAGATTTTACAGGAGACTTTTACTTACGTTTGCGTGCTGTAAAAGATAGTGAGGAGGTTGTGCGGATCCTCAATCCGGCAAGCCATTTTGATAATGAAGCACACAGAAGGACGACTATTATATGGAATATTGACCCTAGCGAGTTTGCTGAATTTTTGTCTATTGACCTTATGGCGGGCGAGGCTAGTGATGTGAAAGAGTCAGGCCGTGACCCGTTTACCTTTTTGGTCGGTACGAGAAGTTTTAAGTATATTGATAAAATTACTCCCGAAAGTGTTGCTTATACAGATGTTCAATACAAGCCTGCTGAAAGCTTAAGCGATAAAAAGATAGGTGTTTTTTCCATGGAGGCGACTCTTCTTATGGAAGATTTGCATGGAGCTATGGGAGGTGGTTTGGGTATATTAATGGGTAGCTTTGTACGCGCGCTTGCTTTTAGCGGGGGACAATTCTATTTTGCATTACCAATATACCGTTATGGAGTAAAGCAGAATGTGGTTAATGGCTTACCGGAATTAGATAACGAGGCGCCGCTTGACTATGATATTCTTTTCAGGGGGTATCAGGATGAGCTTGGTGTTGAGTCATGGGAAAAAGTTGATACAGCGCATGTACGGTTTAGCCTTGAGAAAAGAGAGGTAGAGACCGATGTTGTTCTTATGAAGCTGACAATAAAGGGGGCCTTACATCCAGCATATGTACTATTCGTTGAGTTAACAGAGGATATAGCCGGACAATTGTATCCAAGTCAGGCCAATAGTTACGGACGTTTTATGCAAGCCGCTTTTTACGGAAGAGCAACGTTAGAAGCATATAAAGCTTTCGATATTACTCTTAACGCTATACAAATGCACGAATCATTTCCTGCGGTATCAGTTATCCCAGACTTGTTCTGTAATGAGGAATACATGTATGACAGACATTTTAACGAGGCTAAACGCCATATAATGGGTTTTGCGCATACCGTTGTTCCACAGGCTTTTCCTTGGGTGGATAGGAATCTGGTTGACGCAATTCTTGGCTTAGATCACAGAAAGTTAAAGGCCGTAATCAATGTTGATCCCGCTGTTACTAAGACACGGTCATTATTGAGAACCATAACCCTTGATGGTCAGGGAAAGATAAAGGTTTACGATCCATTTTATGCTCTCAGCGAAGTAGCACAATGTGTCGGTACGGTTGGTCTTGAACACCTTGACGTTATGCAGAAAGCATTCTCAGATTTTGCTGATAAATATTTTGCGATTGAAGATTCGATATGGCCGTTTTTCTGGATGCTCAAAGAGCAGATAGCCAGAGGCGGGGCACTATTAAGTAAGCCGGAATTGTGGGAGGCTAAAGAAAGAGCAGAAGATGAGATGCTTGATTATATAGAGTCAAAATACGGACGACGTCTTCGAAAGGGCAGGCCGACGATTGTTGAGGCCCGGCGGTTTACCGATTTTAAATGGAATACCTTTTTTGCTAAAATGCCGGGAAAAACAATTGGAGAAAAAGTATTAAATGGAATTTATTACCTGACAGCTGATCCGCAAGAAGGTGGTCTAGGGTTTAATTTGATTATCGGTGGTAAAGCTCATGAGTCTGATGATCTTTGTCAGTGGTGGGTTTCTCAGTTAAAAGAACTTTCTAAAGATCCTGATCTGAAAGACAGATTTTTGTTTTCAACCTGGACACCGGAAGATTCAGTAGTAATTATTAGGGGTGCGAAAGTTTGTTTACAGACATCTATTCCGCCGTATGAGGCCGCTGGCATGAAGGATAAAAAAGATGAGATATGTGGTAACGTTGTTGTTTCAAGTTATACCGGCGGGCCTGTCCAGCAGGTAACCAATGTTTTACACTATGGAACGGCCGGCAATGGCTATGTATTTGAGCCGTTTGATCCTGAACGCTTACAGGAAATATTCGAAGACTTATCCGCACGGTTTTATGCGCACATTAATACGATAGGCGCTGTGTCTCTTACAGATATCGGCTCGCCGAATGATGAGTGGAACATAAAGACCGGTCTCTATATGGAAACTGACCCACACGGAATACTTGATATTATGCATAATGCTACAAAGATGCTTCCTGTTGTTGACAGCAGGACAGCTGCTATGAAGTTTGCTTTCATGTATTCCAAAATGCTGGGAGTGAAAATGGAGATGACGGGAAGAGGAGAGTTTCTTGATAAAACATTGAAAGATTTTAGCGATCGTCTCAGAGTATCTCTTGAGGCTAGCTCAGATATTGATCTCCAGGGATTAGATACAGTTGATCGGGTTTCGCTTGAACGGTTTCTTGATGAATCCGGACAATCTTTAGATAATGGCGGTCAGCAGTTACCCGCGTCTTCAAAGCTTGATGCTTTCAAAAACAAGACAGCTTTATCCTATACGGTGATTGAGCAAGCGATACTTACCGGCATACAGCGTTTAGCTACTTTGATGAGAGAAGGGAATGGCCCCCGAGACGCGAGTGATTTTATTGGAGCTATAGAAACAAGCAACGCTTTTAATGAGTATCGAATCGAGCACGATCTTCCTATAACCATAGTTTTTAATAACTCAATTTATAACGGTCCTGAAACAGACGATGTTTTATGGATTATATACACTTTTAACGACTATTTTGATGGTGTAAGTGTGATATCGGCGCAACGGGAGAACGTTCCA
>JAQUYY010000154.1 GCA_028691575.1 Candidatus Gastranaerophilales bacterium | reverse complement strand
TATATTACATAAGCTAATGGAAAGCTATTCTTCTTTGAAAAGTATCAAATTTAGTGGAGATAATGCTCATAAAGAGTTAATTGATTATGTCTGCCAAGAATTATTTAATTCGCAAGATAGAATATTTTTACAAGAATTAAGACAATTCAGAAATCAAATAGCATACGAGGGATTCAATATAGACAAAAACTATTTGGAAAGAAATATTAAAAAGATAGAAAATTATATTTCTATTTTAATAAATAAAATAAGAATCATCTTAAAAGAATAGTGGAATTAAAATGAATGGCAAAAAGAAAATATTAAAAGTTGCATTATTTCATCCTTGGATCAAGAGTAAGGGGGGTGCCGAAAGAGTAATTCTTGAACTTGTAAAAAGCAAAAAATTAGAAATAGATATATACACTTGGGTATATGAGCCCGAAAGAACATTCGAAGAATTTAAGAAATACAAAATAAACGTAATCGCTCCAAAAATAGCAAAATTTATTTCCAGAAATTATCTTTTGAGGGGATTATTTTTGCCAATTGCCTTTTTTTCTAAAATTCCATTAGAAAAGTACAATAAATTTATTATTTCCACCTCCGGGATGGCAGAATTTATTGCGTTTAGAAACTATAAACCAAGAAATACGATTGCTTATGTTTATACTCCACTAAGGGCAGCAAATAATGAAATCTCTGCTTGGAATTTAAAAAATAGATATAATAATTATCTTTCTAGAAAAATCTACCTATTAGCAGTATCGATTTATAAAAAAATGGAAAAAATCGTGTGGTCCAAACGAATTAATTCGGCTATTTTTATATCTAATTTAAGTTTAGAGCGTGCTAAATCTAATAATTTAATAAAAAATATCAAAACCAGCGTTATTTATCCTCCGGTGAATGTAGATTATCTTAAAAAAGTTGAGAACCCAAAAGAAGGAAAGTATTTTTTATATGTTTCAAGATTTAACCTTGATAAACGACAAGATGTTTTAATTAATGCCTGGAAAAAATTTAACAAAGCTCATAGGGAATACAAACTTCTTTTAGTGGGACATATTGAAAATAAAAAATATTTTGAGAAAATTTTATCCCTCTGCGAAGGGGATAAAAGCATTGAAATAAAAACAGATATCAGAGACCTGGAATTATCCAAAATATACCAAAATAGCCTTGCAGTTATTTTTGTCCCTCTGCTTGAGGATTTCGGTATTGTGCCATTCGAAGCTTTGGCAGCTGGAAAACCATTAATCGTGGTAGATAGAGGAGGATATTCCGAATTGATAAAAAATGAGAAAAATGTTTATAAAATAAAAGAAAAATTTTTAAATCATCTTATGGTTGAGGAAATAGAAAAAACTTTAGAAAATTTCATAAAGATAAAAAGTGTAGATAAAAAAATAGTTTTCAATGAACTTTCTAAAGAAAATTTCATTAAACAAATGGAAAAAGCCATTAAGGCTTCTTAAACAAAAAAATGGTAACTATTTTGGGAATACATCCAGGGCATGATTCTGGATGCTCTTTAATTAAAGACGGAAAAATATTGGCTGCTGCAGACGAAGAAAGATTTAGGAGGAAAAAATTTTGGGGCGGGGGATACCCGGAGAATAGTGTTAAATTTGTTTTAGAGTATACTAAAACAAAAATAGAGGACGTTGATGCTATTGCAATACCTTTGAAGAAATTTAATCTCCTTGAACTAGCTAAATTGGGAATTAGATATCTAAAACATCCTACCGTTTTGTATAACAAATTTTCTAAATCCGTGAATAAAAAAATAGGATACGATTATTATTCTGAAATAGTCAAAAAAGGATTAAAAAATCAATTTGGAAAATATCCAAAAATTATAGGAATCGATCATCATATGGCTCATGCCTCTTCAGCATATTATTCCTCCGGGATGAAAGATGCAATAGTCATAACTTTAGACGGTGTTGGGGGGGCTATTTCTGCAACAGTAAATATTACAAAAAATGGAAGAATAAAAAGGGTATCTAGCACACTGGAACCAGGATCTTTAGGTCATTTCTATGAATCACTTACTGAAGGAATAGGTTTTTTGATAAATAGCGACGAATATAAAGTCATGGGTATGGCTGCTTATGGGGATTGGAGAAAGGGAGGATATGAAGAATTAAAAAAAATCGCTCCAAGAGTTAAAGGATTGAAATTTATAAGAAAAAAACAATGGGCACTTTCCTCAGAATATAAAGATAATTTTTGGAAAGTGCATGTTGGAGAATCCAAATTGGTAAAAAGACTTGTTGAAAAACATGGCCCCCTAAATGTTGCAGCTGCAGGACAAAAAATTCTGGAAGAATTAATGATTGACTGGGTTAAAAATATTGTTAAAAAATTTAGAAATAAGAATATATGTGCTGCGGGGGGGGTTTTTCTTAATATAAAGGCAAATAAAAGGGTTGTAGATGAATTGGGAATAAATTTATTCGTTTTTCCTCATGCGGGGGATGGGGGCTTATCTGCTGGGTCTGCATTAAATGCAAACTATCTTTTAAACCCTAAAACAGAATTTGAAAAGATTGAAAGTTTGGCTCTTGGTCCAGAATTTACAAACAAAGAAATATTAATTGAATTAAAAAAACAAAAAGGAATCAAATACAAAAAAGTAGAAAATATAGCAGAGATGAGTGCAAAATATATTTCTTCTGGAAAGATTGTTGGATGGTTTCAAGGAAGAATGGAATTTGGTCCAAGAGCACTTGGGAATAGAAGCATTCTAGCGAATCCCACAAAGAAAAAGTACAGTGATAAAGTAAATCTTAAGGTAAAATTTAGAGAAGAATGGAGACCCTTCTGCCCATCAATGTTAGAAGAAGAATCAAGCAAGTACCTTGTGAATAAACACGATGCTCCATTTATGGTGGTGGGTTTTGATGTTTTTAAGGAAAAAGCAAAAGAGGTAGAGGGAGTTGTGCATGTAGATGGTACGACCAGACCCCAGTTAGTTAAAAAAGAGGTTTATGAAAAATATTGGAAACTTATCCACGATATTAAAAAAAAGATAGGAGTCCCAGTAGTGTTAAATACTAGTTTTAATGTAAAAGGAGAGCCAATAGTCTGCACTCCTAAAGACGCCTTAAGAACCTTCCTAAATTGTGGAATGGAGTATTTAGCTATAGGAGATTACTTTGTTGAAAAAACGCAAAAATCTGGAATAAAAGGAGCTAAATGAATAAAAAAATATTATTCGTAGATGTTTGGGGGGAATCCCAATGTATCCTTCCCTGAGTATTGCGTATTTGTCAAGCATCGCTAAACAAGAAGGATTTGAAACTAAGATTATTTCTCCAAATATTATTAAAAATTTTTCAGAAGAGAAGTTTAATGAAATTTTGAATAAAGAAAAACCCAAATATTGTGCATTTACTTTGTTTACAACGCAAGTATTCAATGCTTATAGATTAATAAAATCATCAAAGAGAAATGGATGCATTACCCTTGTAGGTGGACCCCATGTCTCCTCCTTGGGGGGAGAAAAAGTAAAACTGGAGTGCCCGGAGATAGACTATTTGTTTGAAAAAGAAAGTGAAGAAACATTTCGAAAATTTTTAAAAGGAAAAATTAAAAATAAAATTATAAAGATGGAAGGGTTTATTGAAGATATAAATCAAATACCTCTACCGGATAGGAGTGCTTATTTGGATCACAATTGGGTTTTTGATTCTGAGCATTTAAAAAAGCCTATCCATATCTTGATTTCTTCAAGAGGATGCCCCTATGATTGTAACTTTTGTTATAAAGATACATTTGGAAGAAAATATCGAAGAAGGACAGTAAATAATGTTTTAGAAGAATGCAAGGATGTCATTAAACAAGGTGGAAAAGAATTTTATTTTATTGATGATCTATTTGCATTCGACAAAAAATGGATACAAGAATTTTGTAAAAAGAAAATAGAACTGAAATTAAATCTTCCATTCAAGTGCCTTGGTAGAGCAGACTTACTAGATGAAGAAATGATTATTACCATGAAAAATGCGGGATGCCATACTATTGCTATAGGGGTAGAAAGCGGGAATCAAAATATTGTGGATTGGATTGGCAAGAGAATGAAATTGATAGATATAAAAAAAGTTTGCAAATTATTACATAAACATAAGATAAATATTGAAAGTTATTTTATAATCGGGCATAGGATTGATACAGAAAAAACCATTAATGAAACAATTGAATTTGCAAGAGAAATTAATACAGATTTTCCAAGGTTTTTTATTTTTTCTCCTTACCCCGGAAGCAAAGTTTGGAATGAATTACCTGAAAATAAAAAAGAAAAATACTGGTTAAACGGGATAGAAAGCGATTTAAGGGCCAGTAATCCTATTTCAATTTGCGAAATTGAACCAAAAAGACTAGTTGAATTATGGCATTATGCACACGATAGAGTTTATTCCAACCCAGCATACCTAAAAAATGTTTTTAGAGAATTTTTTAATAGGCCATTTGATAGAATGTGGGGTTATAAATTAAAAGCATGGTTGGGATATGGTGTGCTTAGACTACATAGAAGAAGATTCAAATAAAAATAGTTGATTCATTACAATAACAATTAAAAACCCAAATAATTTGATAAAAGATGGATTGGAAAAATAAAAAAGTTTTGATAACAGGTCTTTCTGGGCTGATAGGTTCAAATCTTGCGAAAAGACTTCTCTCTTTGGGTGCCCAAATTTATGCAATCGATAATTTTTCATATATAGACATAGAATTAGCTAGAAATAAATTAAAATTCCTAAAGGAGATTCCAACTATAGAGGGGGATGCTTCCAAAAGAGAAACTTGGGAAAAAGTTCCAAAAGATATTGAATATGTTTTCCATTTTGCAGGGCCTTCATCAATAACGCTTTATAACAAAACCCCGGAAAGATG
>JAQUYY010000153.1 GCA_028691575.1 Candidatus Gastranaerophilales bacterium | reverse complement strand
AGAAATATCAGAATAAAGCTCTAGACAGCTGAGACAATAAAATTGAATAAAAAGACTATAAGCCCTGGTAGCTCAGCTGGATAGAGCAACCGCCTTCTAAGCGGTAGGTCATGCGTTCGAATCGCATCCAGGGTATTTCTCTTGACAATAGTCAAAATTAACGAAGTAAGCAAACGGCAAATTATAGTCATAGTATAGTTTATCCGGCAGTTCTAGCCAAAATGAAGATTTTTAAATTAGCCTCTATTGTATATTGTGTCTATATTAGAGGCGTATTTTTTTAGTTCTGGTCAAAATGAAGATTTTGTATAAAAAATATGCCTTGACATTTGGGCATACTATAAGGCAGAAAGGTGAAAAATGTCAAACGAAAATCAAAAAGAATTATTTGAAAAAACCGGACAATCGATTGGAAAAGATTTAACCGGAGAAGCCTTTGAAACAGGGGGAAAAAAGGTTTTAGAAAATACCGGAAAAAATCTTGCCGACTTTTGTCGACATAAATTTAAAATCTTATGGAAGTAACAGAAAAAACCTTGTCGACATCTTGCCGACTTCAATGTAAATTAACCTACTTTTATGAAGTTTAACAAAATAGCTGCATTTTCCGCAATTATTGAGATTGGTTAATATTCATTAACCTCTGTAAAACCTCTCTCCGTTTTTTTTTGTGCAAAAATTTATGGGCATAGTATAATATTAAGTATCATTTATATCAAAATTACTATGGTTTTATTATTTTGCCCATTACCGTTGCTTTATTTGCACCTGTGCAGGAGGGGATATTGTTTGGAACGTCATAATAAGCAGCGTATGCAAGCATTGCAAAGGCTATTGCTTCTTTGAATTTGTTTGAAATGCCAAAATCTTCATGTGTTTTTATTTCTGTTGTCTTACCGAAATATTTTTTTAATCTGGCAACGATAAACTTATTGTATGCTCCGCCTCCGCCTAGAATAATCTCATCTACAGTTTGAATTTGAGGATAAATGAAATCAATATAAGATTTATAAATAGTTTTTGCTGTTAAATCACTAACTGTCGCAATAATATCATAAGTGTTTTGAGGAGCAGATTTTAGCATGTTTTCCGCATATTTTTGGCTGAAATATTCTCTTCCTGTTGTTTTAGGCGGAGGTAAGAAATAATACTCATCTTGCATAAGAAGATTTAACCAATTTTCATCAATTGTTCCTTGATTTGCGATTTCTCCGTCTTTATCAAATTCTTTATAAAAAAATTTCTCTGTAAAATAATTTATTAAAACATTCCCCGGTCCATTATCAAAAGCAAAAGGCTGACAAGAAGGGCTTATTACTGTTGCGTTTGAAAACCCGCCAATGTTTTGTATAACCCTGTTTTTAGTTGGAGAAAAGAAAATTTTATCATCAGCAAAACAAACAAGAGGTGCTCCTTGTCCTCCAACAGCAATGTCTGCAGGTCGAAAATCCGCAATAGTAGTTATTCCGGTTCTTTTTGCGATTATTGAAGGCTCACCGATTTGCAATGTACTCTTTGAATTATATCCGTCAATACAATCTTTTATTGGGTAATGGTAAATAGTTTGCCCATGAGAACCTATTAAATCAATATTTTCTTTATCAAATTTTGCTTTAAGCAGCAATTTAGCCACAGCTTCTGCAAAACATTCTCCCAGTATGAAATTTAATTGGCATAACTCTTTTAGAGATAGTTTTTGACTAAAGGCTTTAAAAATAAGGTTTTTGATATTCTTAGTATATTCAAATACTTCACCTGTAATAAAATCGAATGAAAAATCAGGCTTTATTCTTACCAAACAAGCATCTATACCATCAGCAGATGTCCCTGACATTAAGCCGATTACAAGTTTTTCTTCTTTTTTTATCATAAATTTATTATATCTTAGTTTTTCATAAGATGTTTGTAACAAAATGTTTCTTTTTGCATAGATTTTTTGCTTTATTTATAAAGTTTTCTATTTAAAAAGACGATTATAAAAATATAATCAGTCGTCTTTTCATGGAGTGTTTAAAAATGAATAATGAAAATAATGAAATATTTTCAGAAGATATAAAAACTTTAATTAGTGATGCGGAAAAATTTCAAGAAAAAAAAGATGTTTTTGCAGAAGCTATGAAATTTTTATTCTTGCAATCATCAACGAATAATTAAAATTGTTCTTCTAGTTCAAAAATAGATTTGAAGGGATTATATTCTGAGCCATAACGGCTCTTTTTTTTACAATAAAGAACCCTCTATTGTTAGAGGGTTCTTTGAATATATTATTTTTTTAACTATGCCGCAAAGTTTAATCCGCTATTTTGATTTTTTTGTACTTCCAGAGCATCTAACTGTTCTTTAATTTGACTTGCTTGAGCTTCGCATGCTTTATATGTTTTTTCTGCTGAATTAACTTTTGCTTTTACAGGTTCTTCTGCAGCTGATTTTATTTCATAATCGATTTGTGCTTTATCAGCTTCAGCTTCTGCTTTTTCAATTTGCAATTCAATCTTAGATTTAGATATTTCATCTGCTTTTAAGCTGTCTCTGGTTTTTTCAGATTCAACAACTAATGCAATGTTTTCAATTAATGCTAAATTTAAAGATTCGTCCGTTTGTGCTTTTGCCTCGGTAGCATTATTTAATTGAACGCCTAGAGCATTTAGTTGAGAATTTGTTTCGGCTGTAATTTCGGCTTTTTGTGCATCTATTTCATCAATTTCTAATTCAAGTGCAGCGATTTGTTCTTTTACCGGTCCTTCATTTGCTGCAATAAATTCAGCTTTTTCTGCGTCTATTTCATCAAGTTCTAATTCAAGTGCTTCTATTTGTTCGTTAACTTTTTCTTCATTTTCAAGAATAAATGCTTCTTTTTGAGCTTCTAGTTCTTCGATTTGCTCTGAAAGATCAAGGACAACTACGTTTCCTTCTTCATCAGCAATTTCAGCACCGTTTTGACCTTTTAAAGCTGTAATTGATGTGTCGAAAGCATTAAGTTGATTGTCATAACCTGATTGAATAGAAGAAATTTGTCCTTCGACACCTGATCTTCTTGTGTCAAAAGCATTAAGTTGATTGTCATAACCTGATTGAATAGAAGAAATTTGTCCTTTAATAGATGACTTTTGAGAATTTAAACTGCTGATTCTGCTGTTATAAGAAGACTGTGTTGATGAAATTTGTCCTCTTACCAGTGAAATTGAACTTGATTGTTCAGAAGATGTACTCATTAAACTGCCGATAGTTTCATTGCTGGTTAGTATATTTGTAGCAAGAGTATCCGCTTTTAAGTTTGTAGCATCTATGATTCCTTCAACATTTGCAAGTGTTTTGTTGAAGTCGCCAATTCTGTCTGTTATAGACAGACAAGAGTTAAGAGCTACTTCAGTTTCATTGGCTTTTAATTCGCTATCCAATTCGAACAAATCAACGTTTGATTTTGCCGCAGAGGACTGAAGTTTTGAAGTTAAATATTGAGCTCTTACGTTTTGGCATCTGGTTTCAATTGCGCTAAACATACTCATATTTTTTTACTCCTTTTTACACACAAAGTTATATATCATACATAGATTATGAAATATATACTATATATATAAAGTTTAAATACGATGTTTGATTTCATTTTTTGTTCAAATGTTTACAATTGTTTACAAGAAACCCAAATTTATTTTGTTTTGTAACAAAAGTCTTAAACCCGCAATCCCATGATTTGTCATGCTTTTAGCATATTTAACAAAAAATTAAGTAAAGAAGTTTGATTGAAAGTCATTTATATTAGGCTTATTTGCTCTTAACAATCTTAAATCCCTTTATTTGTCTGTAATAATTCATTCATTTGTTGTATAATCAACAAATAAATATAGTATTATATTGTTAATGATTTTTTGTTGGGGAGCTTTTGTTGATTTGGATATGATTGATAATAAAAATGAACTTATAAAAGAAAAAAAGAAGATTCAAAGACAGTGTATTAGTCTTGAATGTGAGACAGAACAGCTAAAATGTTTAATAGAAAGATTAAACACGATTTCTATTGTTAAAGAATCAGAATTAATTAACTTTTATAATACAGGCATATCAGTTATAGATAAACTTGCTTTTGTCGAAAAAAAGAAAAATCATCTTGAAAAATGCATTGAAAAATTAAAAACTCAAATGAAAAATATCGACAATAATTTATAATTTAAGCGATTTTATTAGGCTGCACAGCCTTTTGTTCATTTTCGAATTCTTTTAAAAGGTAATATCCGTAACTTTCTTCTTCAGGCAAGTTAAGATTTTTGTTAGGGATACCTGCGTGGTGAATTTTAGGTAATAAATCTGTTGCTTTTATTTCAACGGCTCCTATATAGTCATCATCTGTATCGTTACAAACGAAATATAATTCGCCTTTTTCATCTTTTCTTGTATCGATAACAGTTATTTCATGTCCACAAATTATTTTATTATTTTCATCAGTTTCAGTTATTCCGATAATTATATTTTCGCCATCTTTTAGGGCATTTAGCAAATGATTTTTAGTAGTTTCAATGTCGTAATTATATCCGGTTAAAACCGCATTATCATCAACAATTTGGTATGTTATTGACGTTTTCCCGCCGTTATTATCAACAATGCTTTCTGTAAAATTCTTTTCAAATTCTGTTAATCCTTTTTCATTTGGGTTAAAAGAACCGTACCTTTTGTCTGTTAACGAATTATAGGTCCTTTGGCTGCCTATTTGCATAAAAGTTGATTGTAACAGTACATCAATAGATGATCTGTCATTCGGATTGGCTGAAGATTCTTGTACTCGAGCTCTAATAATGGCATCTCACTCGGGTTTTAAATTAACCTCCAGATTTTCACAATCAAGAACTTTGTAATAGATTTTAAATTGGTGTAAAAAGTCTATTGTATTAACCA
>JAQUYY010000152.1 GCA_028691575.1 Candidatus Gastranaerophilales bacterium | reverse complement strand
AAAATGGGGCGGCAGTATATCGGCATTGAGCAAATGGATTATATCCACGATTTGCCCGAGGCGCGGATCAAAAAGGTGATCACGGGCGAGCAGGGCGGCATCTCCGAAGCGGTTGGCTGGAAAGGCGGCGGCGATTTTGTGTATTTGGAATTGGCCGCGTGGAACCAAAAATGGGTGGAGCGCATCCGCGAGGCGAAAACAAAGGAAGAAATGCTGGACTTGTGGAAACGCATCACCGACGAAGGCCAGTCCGATTATTACGCTAAAAACCACAAAATCAGTGTCTTTCTAAGCTGGAAAATAAACTTCCATACCATCGACGAGCATGCCCAAGCCTTCGCCGATTTATCTATTCCCGACCAAAAGAAATTCCTCCTCGACTGCTTGAATATGAACCACCTATACATCAACTACAGCGAAATAGAAGATAAAGACTACGCCATTTCCGTCGAGGATATGAAATTAAACAAAGATTTTTATTATGAAGCGAGAAATTAAAAAATTGAATGAGTTGGGTCATCTTGATAGTTTTATGCAGGTAAATTATTTGCGTGGTTTTAAATTTATAGATAATGCTGGTGAAATCGTAAATAAATTTTATCTTTCAGACGAAGAACCTTTTTATAAAATGACTCAACGGGAACTTATCATAAAAGAGAAAATTTCCGATCTTAAGGAATATAAAATTACGGTTAATAATTTATGGTATCACGATGCAGAACCGCAAAATTTGGGTAATCTTATAGATCAATTTTTATTAAAAAGCGATGATGTTTTAAAAATATTAAATATAGATGAAATTATAAGGGTAGGATGGAGAAATTATTTTGTTTATGAAATAAAAGATGTTAATGAAAAAAATAGAATTTTTTCTAATTTATCTCAATTAAAGGATTGTGAATTATTGAATGTTTCTTTTAAGAAAAACATAAAAGATTTTACTTGTTTTTTTAATGTCAAAAGCGCGGAAAAGCAAAATGAAAACAAAAAACTTGCAATTATTATAGATGTCGATTGCTTTCAGAAATATGAAAACAAAAATTTCATTGGTTGCAATGAAATAGGTAATAAATTTAAAAATATAAAAGAAATTATTTATTCTGATATTTTTTTAGATATTGTTAACCAAATCCTAGGATTAAATATGAACAACGAAAGCAAATAGATATGGATGACGATAATAAAAAAAATGGTTGGGAAATATTGGGGGAAGTTTTAATAAAATACGCAAGCTTAGCGGTTGTTGGCGCGCTTTTATATTTTGGAGTTGATTTGCTGTGTAAGGCCGAAAAAATTGTAAGTATTGCGGCCATATGTGGAGCGGGGCTTATTTTTGTTGCGATAGTCTTATCTGTTTTATTTTTTATGGACAGATGGAAAAGAGAAGGATACGAGCATATAATTAACCAACAAAGTTTGGTAATTAAAGGATTGACCAGCCAAATAACAGAAACAAACAAAACGGGAGCTTTTCGGGAAAAACGAACGAGGAGTAGTTTAACGGATGACAATTGGCAAAAAGATAAAACAAACTATAAAGTTGACGATGAAGACAGAACGGAAAATTCATAATACTCTAACTATCGATAAATTGTAGATGCTTGATTAAGGGAGATACAGTTTGTACTTACTCTTGCGGGATTATCAAAAAACGAGGTCGTGACATTTTGTTACGGGTTGAAAATGATTAAAAACTGATTTATTGAAAGGGTGGGGGCAAATTGTCATCCCCCTTTAAGGGAAGGGGAATAAAATTATGCTTTACGAGGAGTTTGATGGGTATAAAAAATTTGTTGGGGTGGATGTGTTCAAGGATAAGGCCGAGGAGTTTGGGGCGGTTTTGAAAAATCTCAATCCGGAGTTTTTGGTTCGGGACTACCAGAAGGAGGCACTGGGGCGGTTTTTTTATTACTTTGGCGATTATCCGCAGCGGGTTGCGCCGACGCATTTGATGTTTAATATGGCCACGGGTTCAGGCAAGACTTTGATTATGGCTGCGGCGATTTTATTTTTGTACAAACAGGGGTATCGCGATTTTGTTTTTTTTACGCGCTTGGACAATATCATCCGGAAAACCAAGGACAATTTTTTAAATCCGCTTTCCAAAAAATATCTTTTCGTGCCAAAAATAATCATTAATGGACGGGCGGTGCAAATCAAAGAAGTTGATAATTTTGAAGCGGCAAGTTCGCGCGATATCAATATAATTTTTTCCACCACCGCGCTGTTGCACCAGCGGTTTAATTCGGCCAAAGAAAACGCGCTCACTTATGAAGATTTTGGCGGCAAGAAAGTTGTTTTGATCGCCGACGAGGCGCATAATCTGTCCGTGGAAACCAATGCGAAATTGGGGAAAAATGAAATGCTTGACCGCGCGAATTGGGAAAACACGGTAATGCGGATTTTAAGCGCCAATCCCAAAAAAGAAAATATGCTGTTGGAATTCACGGCCACGGCGCGGCTGGAAAACGATTATCCGGAAATTTTGGAAAAATACAAAAACAAGGCGATTTTCCGTTATGATTTGAAGCAATACCGTTTGGATGGATTTTCCAAGGATGTGCGGACGTTGCAGGTCAACGCGGTGTTGATGGAGCGGGTGTTGATTGCGGCCGTTATTTCGCAATACCGACTCAAGGTGGCGCAAAAGCATCGGCTGGCGATAAAGCCGGTGGTGATGTTCAAGGCCAATCGTGTAACTTCGGCGGTAGATAAGCCAACGGAGATCTTGGACGCAAATCCGCAAATCGTGGTTTCGGGCGAATTCAAGGCGGCGTTTCATAAGTTGATTTCTGGCCTGGATGCCGCGATGCTGGCTCGCTTGGCCAAAATTCAGGACGCGACTTTGCAAAAAGCGTTTCAATTTTTTAATGAACAAAAAATTTCCCTGGAAAATCTGGCGCGGGAATTGAAAGTTGATTTCGCGCCGGAAAAATGTTTGTCGGTAGACGAAGGAAAAGACGATGATCAAAAACAACTGCTTTTGAATTCGCTGGAAGATCGTGGCAACGAGATTCGCGCGGTGTTCGCCACGGAAAAGCTTAATGAGGGCTGGGATGTGCTCAATCTTTTTGATATTGTGCGCTTGTACAATACGCGCAGCGAGCACGCGTCAAGAACCGATAAAATCAGAAAACCCGGGAAAACCACGGTGCAGGAGGCCCAGTTGATCGGCCGCGGCGCGCGTTATTGCCCGTTTGCCGTTGGCGAGTATACCGACAGGTATCGGCGCAAATTTGACGGTGCGGCACAGGATGAATTGCGGATATTGGAGCAGCTTTACTACCATTCGATGCACAATCCCGATTATATCAGCGAGCTTACAAAGGTTTTGGTGCGCGAAGGGATTGTGGCGGCAAATTCAGTCCGGCGGGAAATAAAAATTAAAGATGAATTTAAGAAAAAAGATTTTTGGAAAACCGGACTGATTTTTCTGAATTCGCGGAAAGTCAATTTGGGCGAAGATATTTGGAGTTTGAATGACATAAAAAATGATTTTAAAGATCGGGCGCAAAGCGATGTTTATGTTCTGCCCACGCGGGAGGCGGTTGAACAGGATATTTTTGGCAAGGCAAGCGTGATCGCTCAAGGCAAGGCCGTTATCAGAGAGTTTGAAATCCGTGAATTCGGCGATTATGTCATTCGCGCGGTTTTGGATGGATTCGCAGCCGGAAAGTTTGAGAAAATTAAAAGAGTGTTTGGCAATCTTGAATCGCTGGAGGATTTTATCATTCGGGAAAAATATCTTGGCGGGGTAAAAGTGAAGATCAAGGGGATGCCGCCGCAGCTGGACAATATGGCGCAGGCGGAAAAGATTTACGCCGCCGGGCTTATTGCCGATAAAGTCCTGATGATCGCCAATGCCGTCCATCGGGAATATTCCGGGACAAAAAATTTCAAAGCGCATTTGATTCGCAAAGTTTTTGAAAAAGACAAGGTCTTGCAATTGGATGCCGACAGCCCGCGGGCGCAAAATATGCGTGATTTTGATTTTGGAAGCCGCGATTGGATGGCGCAAAACGAAATTTGGGGAACGAGCGAAGAAGAAGCGTTTTTGCGGTTTATGGATGGCGCGGCTGGCAAATTAAAAGAAAAATACGCCGATATCGCGCTGTTGCGCAACGAACAATTTTTCAAGATATACGATTTTTCCGGCGGCGAGCCGTTTTACCCAGATTTTGTTTTATTTTTAAAGGAAAAACAAACAAAGCGGGAAATTGCGTATCAAGTTTTCGTGGAACCGAAAGGCGACCAATTTCTGGACGCGGACAAAACTTTTGAGCAATCAAAAGAGGGCTGGAAGCAAAAATTTTTGCTGGAAATCGAAAAAACCGCGAAAACCGATTTCGATATGTTTAAAATTGAGAACAAAGATTTCTGCTTGATCGGCCTGCCGTTCTTCAACGAGGGCCAGATGAACAATCAATTGCGGGAAAATTTTGAAAAATCATTCAACGATGAATTGCTGAATTGATTTTGGCAACGCAAAGATTTATTCCTCCGGTTTTTCCAGTTCTTCTTGCAACGATTGCGAGATGGTTTCTATGTTGCCGTTAAAAATGCCTTCAATGCCGTGCCAGCTTTTTTTTGATGAGGTGGTCGGTGACGCGATCTTGAGGAATGTTATAGGTGCGGATTTTCTCGGATCTATCGGCGTTGCCGATCATTTGGCGCAGGGAAAGGATATTTTGTCACCACCAATTATCCGGTTTAAAGGAAATAGACAATTTGTATAGTAAAGAACGGCTTGATGCGATTTTTGATAAAGCAAATAAAATTATCAGAAAAGTGGAAAAGAAACTTGTGGGAATATAAAAATGTTGGCCTACGAATTCTTTTTTCGCTACATAGGAGCGAGGTTGAGCAGGATTATATCCGCAGGATTTTTTAAAAGCGCCAAAATCAGGAATTTTTAATTGCCGCGCCGAAAAAATCATTACCCCG
>JAQUYY010000151.1 GCA_028691575.1 Candidatus Gastranaerophilales bacterium | reverse complement strand
AGGGGTTACTGAAGTTCCAAATCCGCCTTTTACAACAACTTCTTTCATTGCTTTGATAACTTCAGGATATTTATCTAAAATATTGTTATCTCTCATCATTTGAGTATTTGCAGTTAATGCGCCGCCAGGCATTGGAGAGAATACGATAAGAGGATCAACAGTTGTAGCTTCGGGAGGTAAGAAATAATCTTTCATACACTCTTTAAAAATTTCCTCTGTTTCAACAATTTTATCAACATCAATACCTAAATCAAATTCGGTATCTTTTAAAGCATGCCACATTGTAATAATATCAGGCTGGCCAGTACCACCAGAAACAGGTTTCATCGCTAAATCTATACCGTCAGCACCTGCTTCCAGAGCAGCTTTATAAGAAAGAACGCTTACGCCTGCTGTTTCATGAGAGTGAAATCTGATATGTCTGTCTGAACCCAAAAGTTCTCTTGCCTGTTTAATTGTTTCATAAACTTTTGAAGGAGCTGAAGTTCCCGATGCATCTTTAAATGCAATTGAATTAAAAGGAATTCCGGCATCTAAAATGTTTTTTAATACACTCATATAAAATTCAGGAGTATGAGCGCCTTCGCATCCCGGAGGAAGTTCCATCATAGTAACTGTAACTTCATGATTCAAACCTGCATCATGAATGCATTGTCCGCTATATACAAGGTTATTAACATCATTTAGGGCATCGAAGTTACGAATTGTTGTAACACCGTGCTTTTTAAATAATTTTGCGTGAAGATCAATAATATCACGGCTTTGAGATTCCAACCCGACAACATTAATACCTCTTGCAAGTGTTTGAAGTTCTACATCAGGTCCTACTGTTTGTCTAAAAGCATCCATCATATCAAATGCATTTTCATTACAATAGAAAAATAGTGACTGAAAACGTGCTCCGCCGCCAGCTTCAAAATGATTAATACCTGCATTAACCGCAGCTTGTACGGCAGGTAGAAAATCTTTTGTAAATACTCTTGCTCCGTATACAGACTGAAAACCGTCTCTAAACGAAGTGTCCATTACTTTTATAAGTTTTTTTGCCATTTTTATGTTTCCTTTTCTATACTACTTATTTCTTTCTTCTCTCTTAAGCACAGTATGCTTTAACTGCAGCTATTACAACTGCTATCTCATCATTTTTTTCATGTACTTTTTCTAATTTTTTTGTTGTTTCTTCTTTTTCCGGAATATATTTTGAAATTTTTGCCAGAACTACCGAAGTTATATTCATTGAAATGACCATAATTATCAAAAACAAAAATACAGCACCCATTCCAACTGCCATGATTACTAAACCGTTTAATAACATATTAAATCTCCTATTGTGATTATTCTCTCATTATTATCTTCTGTTTTTATCATTAAAGAACCATCTGAATTAACTTTTTCTGCAATTCCTTTTTTATTATCTACAATGATATCACGACCAAGGAAAAAACTTTTTTTCTCATATTCTGCTTTTATACAAGAAAAACCTTTTTTTATAAATACTTCGTATTCATTAAAAAATTCACTCAATAAATCTTCAATAAATGCATCTTTATTGATAGACTTGCCTGTCAAAAGATTCAAAGATGTTGCAGGTTGATCGATTTTATCAATTTTTTCTTGAGAAAAATTCAAATTAACACCGAGACCAAGAACAAAACCATTTAATTTTTGACCTTGAGTTGATACTTCACTGAGAATTCCGGCTATTTTTTTGAAATGAATTTCGTTATCGGAAGTTGTGTTAATAATGCCAACATCATTTGGCCATTTTAGCTTTATATCAACATTATATTTTTCTAAAATTCTTGACAAAATAACCGCCATATACTGAGTTATATTAACAAATGGAATACTTGCCTCAAACCGATTTGAAGGTTTTAAAATAATAGACATATAAACATTGTCTTGACCATCCGATAACCATTTTCTATCAAGTCTTCCTCGACCGTTTGTCTGTTTATCGGCTATTATAACAGTCTTATCCTCAAAATCAGCTATATTGCTCAATGCATAACTGTTTGTAGAGGAAATTTCTTTTAAATATACCGTTTTATATTCCAAACTCATAATATAAGTCTTTTTATGTTGCCTCAAAATAAAAATTTTTATTCTTCTCTTCCATTAAAATAATTATACCTGAAAAAAATATACTTTAAGTTATTTTTAGCAATAAGTTAACAAAAAATGACATTTTCCATTCGAAATTTTTTCATATATAATTAATACTGCTATGGCGGCTGTGGAAAAAATAAACAAACTTTTTTCTCACAAAGTTCAAAAATAAATTTTTTCTACGCCTCTAATGTCTAGTATCGAATCAATAATACCGGCTCATCGCCGCTATAATTGATTCTCACCTTTCGGAGGTCGAGCTTGAAAAATTCGATTTTTCCAAAAAATCAGAATTTTTCTGCACTCTTATGTTTGAAATTAAGAAAAAATTTGAAGAAATACAAAATCGCCTGTCAAAAGCAAGTAAGACTTTTGATGTTGAATTTTTAACAAAAAATATTGAAAAATTAGAAACCAAACTTCAATCCCCTGAAATATGGAATAATCCCCAAGAAGCAGGAGAAATTTCTCAAAAATTAGGGGAATTTAAAAATTCTCTAAATCAATATCAATCGTGGCAGCAAAAAGCTGAAGATACCGAGATTTTAATAGAAATGGTTCAAGAAGAAAATGACAATTCTTTGCTTGATGAAATAAAAGAGAATTTGGATTTTTTGCAAACAGAGCTTGACCGATGGGAACTTCAAAATATGTTGGGTGGGGAATACGACACTTCAGATGCTCTTTTAACCGTAAATGCAGGTGCAGGCGGTACTGATGCTCAGGATTGGGCTGAAATGCTTTATCGCATGTATTCCAGATGGATTGAATCAAAAGGCTGGAAAGCTGATTTAATGGATATTTCAGAAGGTGAAGAAGCTGGAATTAAAAGTGTAACAATAAAAATCACAGGAAAATATGCTTATGGTTATGCAAAAGCCGAAAAAGGAGTTCACAGATTAGTCAGAATTTCTCCGTTCAATGCAAATGGCAAAAGACAGACCAGTTTTGCATCTGTTGAAGTCAGCCCTGTCATTGCGGATATTGAAAAAAAAGTTGAAATTAACCCTGATGATATCGAAGTTGATACAATGAGAGCCGGCGGTGCAGGCGGTCAGAATGTTAATAAGGTTGAAACCGCTGTAAGAATTTTGCATAAACCGTCAGGAATTGTTGTAAGATGCCAGCAAGAACGCTCTCAATTGAAAAACAAAGACCTTGCCATGCAATTATTGGCTTCCAAATTATTGGCACTAAAACAAGCTGAACATGAAGCTAAAGTTGCTGAAGTTAAAGGCGAAGCTATGGATGCAAATTTTGGCAGTCAAATTCGTTCATATGTTTTTCACCCTTATAAAATGGTAAAGGATTTAAGAACAAACTATGAAGTAGGAAATGTTGATTCTGTGATGAACGGCAATTTAGACGGATTTATCGAATCTTATTTAAGACAAAATATCTAGAGTTTAATGTCCTATAATAAATATTATGTAAGAAGAATGTTTTTTCATTTTTCATCAAAAAACTAACCTGCTACAGCGACAGCAATAAAAAACGACTTACAGTTGCTTGAACGCTAAAATTCAGCATTAGCAGTTCTGCTCTACGGCAGCGAAGCTGCCTAGCTTAACTGCGTCAAACTACGATAGGCAATGATATAAGTTCTTAGCAACTGTTATGAACAACTGGGTTTTTCTTTTTCTTTCGTTACGGTTTCTTTTTCTTTTTGTTAGTAGGTAAAAAGAAAAAGAAATGGTAAGAAAAACAAATTTTCGAAATTCTTTGTATGATTAGATTTTCTGTTCATTTTCTTTATTTTTACCAGCAAACAAAAATAAAGAAAACGAACCAAAAGAAACAAAAACCCTGCTTATCAAAACGGCTATTATAATTATAGGACTAATTCTACTCATACAAATATTTTGCTGCACAGCCATAACCTGTATTGGCGGTTTCTGTTGAACCTTCTATACAAGTTGTTGACGGATCATAAAATCCTCTTGCTCCTGATGGTATTAATGAATTTGCAGTTATATTTACATAAAACATATCTTTTCCTATTGTATTTGGCTTTTTATTTCCGTTTATATCTATCCAGATATACCCACATCTTTGATAATTACCTACTGCGAAACTGCAATCTGAGTTGTTAATATAAAACCACATTAAACTGCCGTTATTTAATATTAAGCCTGGAGCAGATACACCGCTTCTGCCTGTTCCGTTTAAAGAATACCAGCTGTTTGCTCCTGTATGCCAACAGCCTTCTTCACTTACTCCGCTTCCTGTTCCGCCATAACTAGAAGTTCCTGAGCAATCTTTTATTATATTTAATTTTGAAGCATAAGCATTTTTTAAATCTTCCGTACCAGCTAAATCTCCGGGGAATGCTCCTGCTAAAGTTCCGCCATTATCTACAGCTATTAATTGTGTTACTTGTGATAAATCAGAATAAGACTTTTTCCACGCTGCTTTTAGCTCGGCATCACTTGTTGTTCCGAATAACATTGGTGTAACTATAGAGGCAATTATTCCGATTATAGCAATGACGATTAATGTCTCTGCCAGCGTGAAGCCTTTTTTTCTTGAAATCTCGCCGGTAACGGCACAAAAAACATTTTTGCCGTACATGCTGCCACAAATGTTTTTATTAGCCTCTGCTCGATTTCGCTTTTCTGATTGTTGCATCTTATTTAACATTTATTACCTGCCTTTTTGAGATTATCATGCTGAAATTTAGTTTAGCATTTTATCAGTATTCGATTGTTAATTTTTATTATACAAAACAACTTAAAAATTAGCAATTTATTAATTAAATCTTTGTTTTGTTACAACATCATTTATTTATATTATTTGTTTTAAAGTTTTTAAATATTATTCATTTATGATATTTTCA
>JAQUYY010000150.1 GCA_028691575.1 Candidatus Gastranaerophilales bacterium | reverse complement strand
AATAATTCCTTGCGATAAATCTCCTCGAATTGTTCCCGAGTTTACAAACGCTATATCTGCATTTGACTTAACTATAAGAGCATCTGTCAAAAAATTTGCAATCGGATTTTCTTGGATCAAAATATTTTCAACGGAATAACTATTATCTAAAATTCCAATCGGATTGGCTTTACCAAGGGTAGCATCTTCAAAATATTTGGCAACAAGGTTTGCAGGTTTTTCAGCCGTTTTATGAACTTTATTAGAAGCATGTTTTATTCTGCCCAACTCATCAAAAACAACTTCTAAAATGCCATAGTATTGACCGTCTTTTCCTGCTTGAGTAATGATAACCGGCTCATTTGCAGCTGATGTTTGAAGATTAAATCCTTCTTTCACACCATCAACAAGGTTATGAGTATGCCCACCGATGATTACATCTATACCGGATGATTTTTTTGCCAGCACTATATCTTTATCCAAGCCCAGGTGAGATAATAAAACAATCCTGCTAATTCCCTGTTTTTTTAATTCTCTGGCTGTTTCATTAATCTCTTCAATCGTTTCTGTAAAATCATCGACTTCAAGATTGGCAAAACTCTTAGAATTATAAAGTTTTTCTTTTAATTCTATTGGTGTTGCTCCGATAAAACCGTATTTATTTCCATTTTTTTCTTTTATGACATATTCTGCAATTTTCTTTTGAGAAATAGTTTTATCATCATCATCCATATCAATATTTGAGCAAACATATTGGAATTTGGCATTATTTAGAACATTATTAAGTCCTTGTTCTCTGGCATCAAATTCATGATTTCCCAATGTTGAGACATCCAATCCTATTAAATTAAGATATTTAGTTACCAAATTATTTTTTTCAAGTTCCATGCCTGCATTCATATCACCTGCCGAAACTTTGAATGTATCAACGTTTTGCCCTTTATATGAAGCATCAAAAACGTCCGATGCGGTTTTTAAATGTTCGAGTTTTGAAATTTGGGCATGATAATCATTTACATACAAAAAAGATGTTTTTACTTCATTTTTTGGTCGATTACCGGTATTTATAAAAGGTGTAAATACAATGTTATTAAACATTTTGAATTCTCACATCTGCCATACCGATAATAAAATAAAAGAAAAAATATATTGATAAAAATTCGTTATGTTCAAGAAAAATTGTTTAAATTGTTTACAATACAAAAAGACGGATAAGCGTTATATCCGTCTTTTTATTATTAAAAATTTATGAAAAAACTAGGTTCCAATGGTCCAACTGTTCATATATTCAATCATACCTTCTGTTAAGGTATCAATTTTAATGCCCATCGCCTCTAGTTTTAGTTTGGCAATTTCATAATCAGCTTCTGCCGGGATAGTATAAACTTTATTTTCTAATTGTCCGTGATTTTTAACTAAATATTCTACCCCCAATGCCTGATTAGCAAAACTCATATCCATAACACTAGCCGGATGTCCTTCTGCTGCTGCAAGATTTACAAGTCTGCCTTCTCCTAAAACCATAATAGATTTGCCATTTTCTAATTTATATTCATCTAAAAATGGTCTAATTCTTGTAATTTCAGTTGTTTTTGTTTTTAATGCCTCTAAATTAAGTTCTAAATCAAAATGCCCTGAATTACAAACAATTGCACCGTCTTTCATATCTAAGAAATGAGATAAATCTATTACATGCCTGTTTCCTGTAACTGTAATATAAATATCACCTTCTTTTACGGCTTTTTCCATAGACATAACTCTAAAACCGTCCATAACAGCTTCAAGGGCTTTAACATGATCAACTTCAGTTACGATAACATTAGCGCCAAGACCTCTTGCGCGCATTGCAGCACCTTTTCCACACCAGCCGTAGCCGACTACAACAACATTTTTACCTGCAATAAGAATATTTGTAGCTCTGATAACACCGTCTAATGTGCTTTGACCCGTACCATATCTGTTATCAAAAAAATGTTTTGTTTGAGAATCATTAACATTCATTGCAGGAAATGCAAGTTTGTCGTCTTTTGCCATAGCATTAAGTCTTACAATTCCTGTTGTAGTCTCTTCTGTTGAGCCAATAACTTCACAAAGCTGCTCAGGTCTTTCTTTTGTAATTGTTGCAACTACATCAGAACCATCATCAATAATAATTTGAGGTCTATGGTCTAAAGCAATATTTACATGTCTTAAATAAGTTTGAGTATCCTCACCTTTAATAGCATAAACAGGAATTCCATAATCTCTAACAAGAGATGCCGCTACATCATCTTGAGTTGATAATGGATTTGAAGCAATCAAAACCGCATCAGCTCCACCTGCTTTTAGTGTAATTGCAAGATTAGCTGTTTCCTTTGTAACATGGGAGCATGCTGATAATCTGATTCCTTTAAACGGTTGTTCTTTTATAAATCTTTCTCTAATAGATTTTAAAACAGGCATGTCTCTTTCTGCCCATTCAATCTGTTTTTTTCCTTGATCGGCAAGATTTATGTCTTTTATTTCATGTTTTGGGAGTGTGTTAATCATTATTTTATCCTCTTAAACTCATACTAACTTTTCTTTTATTATAACAAAAATACAAAATTGATCAGGACAAATTTAAATCTTATAAAATTGTTCGAAATAATTAGCCCGACCATCCAAATGAAATAAAACAAAAATTGCACTTATTTGGGATAAAAAATGTTAAAAAATATATTATTATACTAAATGCTGAGGAGGATCTCAGGATTATAAGATTCCCTCAGTAAAAATTAAACCCTTCTGCTCTAAAATGGAGAAGAAGGGTTTTTTGATATGTGAAATGCTTTTATTGTTTTAAATTAATAAATTTATTTATCCTTAGAATGAGAAACTATAATGTTTTTAGCTATTCTAGCACCGATATAACATCCAACACCGACACCTGCAATACCAATAACGACACTATTAAGAGCCAGAGCTCCTACCATTCCGACAAAAATTCCGGATAGTATACCAATTTTCATAACTTCTGCAGATTGCTCTTTTGACAAATTATTATTAGTTTTGTTTATATCTCTTAGTGTATTGTCATTTTTACTTAAATTATTGATAAACGGGATTTTTTCTGCAATCCTTGTAATCTGAGTAGGCTCAGTTTTTTGGGCAGTTTCTGCCTTGACATTGTCACCTTGAAAAGTGGCGACTTTATTTTTTACTTCAAAAATATCTTTGGTTAATTCAGTATGCAATCTGACTCTATCCGGTGAGCGTCTATCCATGCCTGTACGTCTGTCATTTTCGACACAAAGATTATTTTGTCTTCTATCGTCTAAAACCCTGTATTGAGGATATAATTTGCCCACTGATATCATTTTGTCATCCTATATTATTTATTTAATTACCAATATAAAATACAAACATAAATTAAATTGCTTTATAGGCAAAATTATACTACATTATTAAATTCTTGCAAAAATACAATAATATTATTACAATAAAAATTGGAACTAGAGTATAATTATAATGTAAGTTTAACAGATAAGAGAACCCTATGGATAAAAAAATACCTGAAAAAGTTGTCAGTCGCTTAACTTTGTACCATAGTATTGTTTCTGAGTATATAGAAAAACAAAAAGAAACAATTACAAGCCCGCAAATAGCTAAGTTGCTTAATATTGACGATTCTCAAGTCAGAAAAGATTTTAAACTCTTAAACAATGCCGGTCGTTGTAGAGTCGGGTATGATACAAAAGAAATAAAAGAAACGATTGAAACCTTGCTAAGGTTTGATAAAAATAAAGATGCATTTATTATTGGCGCAGGAAATTTGGGCTTAGCACTTGCAAAATACCCTAATTTTAATAGTTATGGTTTAAATATTCTTGCTTTATTTGATAATGACCCGCTAAAAGTCGATATGCAAATTGCCGATAAAAAAATATTCCATTTAACTAAATTGCCTGATTTAGCACATAGATTAAATGTGGAAATAGCAGTTTTAACCGTTCCAAAACAATATGCTCAAACCGTTGCGGACTTTTTAGTAGCATCAAATATAAAATATATCTGGAATTTCACACCTTGTATTCTTGAAACACCAAAAAATGTTAAAGTTTGGAATGAAAGCTTAATGGCAAGTTTTTTGCAATTTGCATTTAAAGAGATTGAATAAAGGAATTTAAAAATGAAAATTGCTGTACTTTCAGACATTCACGGAAATATGGAAGCACTTGAGGCTGTTCTTAAAGATATAACAAAAAGAGAAATCAAAGATATTTATATCTGCGGAGACCTTGCAATGGCAGGATCTGAACCCGCTAAAACCATTGATTTTATTAGAAATGAGCTTGAAAAAAAATTTAATTTGAATATAATTCAAGGCAATACCGATGAAATGATTGCAAAATTGCCTGTTGATAAAAATTCTGAAATGGCTAAAAAAAATATGATTATGACCAATGCGCTTGAATATGCTCAAAAAGTATTAAATTATGAGCAGAAAAATTTTTTAGCATCTCTTCCCGTTAAAAAGTCAATAAATTTAGATAAAATAAATATATTGCTTGTTCATGGTTCGCCAAGACGCAATAATGAAGATATTATGCCTGCCGAATCTGTTGAAAAAATAAGAGAAATGATATCAGAAACTACTGAAGATGTTATTTTTTGCGGACATACTCACTTGCCGGCAGGCTATCAGGTTGATAAGCAAACTGTTGTAAATGTCGGAAGCGTGGGAAGACCTTTTTCTCAAGAACCCAAGGCTTGTTATGCAATTTTAAATTATCCTGATAAAAACAAAAACGAATATGAAATCGAACATATTTTTATAGATTATGATTACAAAACAGCTGCAAAAAAACTTGAAAAACTGCCTTTTAACGGTGCGGATAAACTTGCAAGAATGCTTGAAAAAGCAACGTCAAGATACCCCGTATAAAATTTTCTATGCGTATGAAGGATACATAAATGAATTAGTTGGCGTATGTGTCATCAGGTGAAATCCAATGAGAAAATCTATATTGTTATTAAAATAAAGCT
>JAQUYY010000149.1 GCA_028691575.1 Candidatus Gastranaerophilales bacterium | reverse complement strand
TCTCAACAATATCTGATTTTAAATTATTATCAAGAACAGGATTGTTATTTTCGCCAAAATTCCCTGCAAAAACAGGGTTTTTGGCAGGTAAAGACGAATAAATATTTTGTTTTTTAATCTCTTGATTAACTTCCATAAAACTTCCGTGATTAAATCACCTATTAATATAAAAACATTTTGTATTCGCAAATTGCAAAATGTTTCAAAATCTTTACTAAAAATTAACAATTCATGGCAATTTCTATTTTTATGATTTTTTATAATTATAGAAAATAATAAGGAGTATTTTTCATGAATATAAATTACAATACACAACGTTTATCAAACAGCACTACTTTTGGTTCTATAGAGTACAAATGTTTAAAAAGTGTTGCTGATGAAATTCCCGATACAACAAAATTTCTTAAAGTTGTAAAGGAACTTAAAAAAGATCTGTTTCAATACTCTAATACCGTTGAAAAACGTGGTTTTTTCAGAAAAAAAGAATTTGATGTACATTTAATAGACGGAAAAACTCGTAAAGACGAAAAAGATCTGTACAACATACTGAAAAAAATTTTTAATGTAAAACGTACTTCTTTTGCCGATGAATTTAATCATGAAACATTTACTAAATTAGACAAAAAAGGTCTGTTGGAAAAACCATATTTTGATGAAAAATAAAATTAATTATTATTAGATTATTAAATTTTTAAAAAATCTGCTTGTTGAAAGACGAGTAGATTTTTTTATCTCTAGTTCTCGATTTTGTAAAATTTCACTATTCGTTAATTTTAATTTTTCGTCTCGATAAAAAATCCCGGCATTTGTTTGGAGTAAAGTTAATTCTTTATCATTTAATTTATTTTTAATATTAAATTCATTTTTAGATGCAACGGTTCCTATGGGTTTGTTTTTTAAATTAAGAGTTTTACCTAAATTAAATCCAACTTCTTTTAAAGCAGATCGAACCGGAGATGAACATGTATAAGTTACAAAAACACCTTCATCGGAGATAAGATTAGATAAAATTGATAAAAATTCTAAAGACCAAAGACAAGGTGTCTTAGATGGAGTAAATCCGTCATGAAAAATGTAGTCAAATTTGCCATTTTCTTCAATTATTGTATCCCTAGCATCACCAATGGTTAGTTTAATAGCAATATTTTTCTTATTATAAGGTAATTTCAGCTGTTTTATTTTTCGTTTCGATATAGTCCTATAATATATATTATGTAAAAAGGCAATTAAATCATTTGAATGATTAAATATCCCCCCATAATTTAAAAACTCCTTTAAATAGTCCTCCTTTTTAAAGGCTAGGTATTGAGATAATGATTTATCGCTCAAATACTTGCGTACTAATGCTTTAATCGGAGGGTAAGTTAAAAATAAGTCCATAAATGCACTTTCTGTCGTAATTTCTTGCATATTCATTTGTAATATACATGATAAGGCAAGAATGTTTATATCATTTTCAAGGCAAGTGATATAAATTTTACAATTCGGGTTTATTTTTTTAATTTCTTCAATTGCGCATTTAGAATTGTAACCAAGACCAAAACAAATATCTAAAATATTTACTTGATTATTTTTTTTAACAAAGTTTAAAATTCCGGATGGCAAAATAAATTTTTCAAGAGCTTCTTTTTTGGCTCCGGATTTATCATGATAAATATCATTAACTTGATTGCTATAAAGCCCCATACTGCCATCGGCAGTTTTTATTAAATCAAAATTATTCATATATCCAACCTTCTTCAATCATTCAAATTATACCTCAAAAAACGACTTAACATAATTTGAAAATTTCTTAAACAAAAATCACAATACTTTTGCCTAAAAAAATAAACTTAACTTAAGCAATATGACATAAAATAAATGTGATTTATTTCGGCAACACACAAAATAAATTAAATCTTGTGTTTTATTAAGTCGTATGTTATAATAAAAACAAAGTTTAAATATAGGAGTTTTAATTATGACAACAGATGAAAAATTATTGTCCGTAGCAAGCCCTGAGCGTCTTGTGAAAATACTGGAGGAGGCAAAAAAAGAGCTTTTGGTAATCGAGCCGGAGATAAAAGAATTAGAAGAAATGCAAAAAAAATTAACGACATTAAAACGTCAACACTTTAAATTGAACTCATTGATTACCAGCCTAAAATCAATTATTGGAGATATGACTTTAATAAAAAATAACAAAACTAATGAGGAGCATTTTGCTCAAAACGACACCGATATCGATACAGGTATTTATGTCGACACAAGTACAAATGGAGACAAAATAAAACATAAGATATTTTTACCCGATGTTGCAGTAAGTCACGTTAAAAATTTTCTCCGAACAAACAAAAATTTGAATTATGAAATTTTTAAAGCTGTTGTTTTTAACTCCGGCACAGCAACTACCGAAAATATAAGAAATTATTTGGTTGAAAACAATATAAAACAGCCTAAAACAGGAAAAGGGTTTAAAAATACTCCTCTTAAAGAAATTTCATCAAGAGCAAACTATCTGGTTCGAAAAAATATACTTATATCAGACTCTAACGGCACTTTTCGCTCTGTATTCGGTTGGACTAATATAGAATAATTGCTAAAACATTTTATTAAATCCAAAACATATTTAATAGTAGTTAGATAAATGGCTGATGCTTTATTTTTTATTACACTTAATATTATAAATAATAAGTTGAAAGCATTTACGAGGATTTAAAAATGGCGAATAAGACCAAATTACTGATGGTGGAAGACCATAAACTTTTAAGAGTCGGCTTAAAAGCTATATTTGAAGAATCCGAAACTTTAGATGTTATTGGTGAAGCTGAAGACGGAAAAACAGCCGTTGAATTAGCTAAAACCTTAAAACCCGAAGTCGTTTTAATGGATATCGGATTACCCGTTATGAACGGCATTGAAGCTACTAAAAAAATTAAGGAAGCCAATCCTGATATCAAAGTTATTGTATTAACTTCTCATAGTGATGAAAATGAAGTAATGAGTGCATTAGCAGCTGGTGCAAGCGCTTATGCAATGAAAGATATCAAAACAGAATATTTGCTTATGGTAATTCAATCTGTAAAAGAAGGTGCTATATGGCTCGATCCGGCAATAGCACAAATGGTAATTGAAAAAAATCCTTCGATTTTTAAGGGAAAGATTCAATCAAGGGCAAGTTTTAAAGAAGAACACGCTAATTTGACTGAAAGAGAGTATGAAGTATTAAAACTTGTAGTAGAAGGTAATTCCAACAGCGAAATTGCTCAAATATTAAATATAAGCGAACATACAGCAAAAGCTCATGTCTGTAATATTATACAAAAATTGGTGGTAGATGACAGAACTCAAGCAGCTGTAAAGGCAATTAAAGAAGGAATCGTTTAATTTTTTCTTAAAATGAAATAATAAGGGTTAAATGTCAAATTATACCCTTTTTCTGTTGAAAAATTTTTTTGATAATTTGTACAAAAATTTTTAAAATCAGTTTTAGTCCAATTAGTTGACCGAAGAGCATTTGTGCCGGTTTTTTGAATGTATTTAAGCACATCTTTTGGTGTACTAAAATTCAATAAAATTTCTTCTTCTTTGCTTAAAAGAATGCTGAAAAGATTATTAAATATTTCATTCATTTGACTAATTTCAAGATAATCAAGTTTAGTTTTTGTAATATCTGAAATTTCTTTAAAATTATTTATACCAAATGTGGTAAAAGCTAAAATTCCTGATGGGGCAAGTGAATTAAGGCACTTTTTAATAAACTTCGGAAAATCTTCCATCCACTGAAATGTTGCATTAGAAATAATCAAATCTAAATTCATTGGAAAATCAATAATTTCTGCATCTCCACAAATAAAATTCAATTCTTTAGATATATCAGATTCTACAATATCATTGGTATACAATAACTCAAATAATAATGAACTTTTAACTTTATTAGTTAAAATTCCTGTACCACAGCCAATTTCAAGTATTTTAGAAAAGTTTTTTCCACAAGAATTGTTCAAATGCCACAAAAGATTTGAAGCCATTTTTTCTTGTACAAATGCGTTCTCATCATATGTAGAAAGGGATTTTTTAAAACGCTTTTTAACTAATTCTTTATCAATCATAAATAAAATTCAAATATATACATTAAAAAGCCGACAATGGGATTTGAACCCACGACCTACGGTTTACGAAACCGTTGCTCTACCAACTGAGCTATGTCGGCAGGATTAATTACATTATAAACAAAAATAACCTTAAATAAAAGCATTAGCTGAAATCTTTGATACAGATATATTGGTTGAAAAATTTAATCTAGCATCAATTACGACCGCCGAAGCTGGAATTTTTATATTGATTAAAATATTTCGTAAGAAATTACATCTTCTTTATTTTTTCTTACTTTAGGAAATTTTTTAAAACCATCAGTTGGATAGCCAAGCAGCAATAAGGAATTGACGAACATACTGTCAGGCAAATTGAGTTTTTCTTTAACATTTTGTGCAATTTCAGGACAAGCACCTGTTATAAAATTACCAACTGCACCTACAATACATGTCCCAATGCCAAGCGATTCGGCTTGCAAGCTCATAAAGCCTACCGCATAACTCATTTGTTCTAATGTTCTGCATAGCACTTCGTTTTCACCTTTTAAAGTCGGATTTAAGACAGGATTATTAAGAAGCTGATTTATCCTCTCTTCAGACAATCCCGGTCTTGATTCCAATACTGCTTTATAATTTTTTCTCTCCCATGCACTTAAGTCACAACAGCAAACTATAATAACAGAAGCCTTTTCAACATGAGATTGATTATTTGATAATTCACATAATAATTTTTTAGTTTCTAAATTCTTGACAACAATAAAATGCCAAGGCTGAACATTTACCCATGAGGGAGCTAAACGTCCTGCTTCCAAAATTATTTCAATATTTTTTTGCGAAACTTCTTTTTGAGAATCATAACTTCTCAAGCTATGCCTATTTTTTATGATATCAAGAACCATCGCAACTCCTTTATTCAG
>JAQUYY010000148.1 GCA_028691575.1 Candidatus Gastranaerophilales bacterium | reverse complement strand
TATTATTCCGGCTAAATCAATACTATTATGAAAATAATCATCTACTGCTTTTGTGTAACTTGAATCTGTTGCCAATGCGCCACTATCAGAGATATATGTATAACCTGTGACCATTGCCGTTAAAGGAATTTGCTTGCCTATGGGAGTTACTACATGATCAAAATCCAGTAATAATTCAGCGCCTCGCATTAATCTTCTTGATTTTTGCGACTCCAGTACAGTACCTCTAACTACAGAGCCTATTGGCAATATTATTTTATTTCCGACATAAACATCATTGACTAATGTAGCTATAAATGTATCCCCTTGGGTTGATGAAGTGGAATTTAAAGGTGATTCCATTCTCAATTTTAACTTTTGCCCTGCAGATATTCTCTGAGAATCAATATCAGCCTGAATAAAGCTGTTTTGTGCATATATAGTTGAACAAAAAGCAAACATTATAATTAAAAAAATTATAAATCTATAAACCTTTTTCATATCAATTACCCCATTTTATTAGTAAATTCCTCATAATTTTATTGTACTTCCAAAACATAAAATTGACAATTGTTAATAATTCTTAACAAAATTACTGTCAATTTAGCAATTATACATGGTATATCGTTTTTATATATACAAGAGAGCAAAAATACATATATCCAAACCCTAAAAAGAGAGCAACTACCAAGAGAGAAAGAGAGGCGATAAAATGGGCTTCGCAGCATTAAACATGAGACTTTTGATGTTAACTAAACGTCAATCAACGCTAGAACTTCAATTGATGCAAATAAGCAACAGAAGACAAGTTTTAGCAATCGCATCAGGAGAATTGGGTGAATCAATTGCTGAACTTATGCAAGAAGACAAAGAAATGGCAGTTATAGCATATGAATCACAAAGTGCAATAATAAATGCACAAGATTCTCTCCTTGAATCAAAACAAAAGAATTTGGAAACAGAGCTAAAAGCAGTTTCTAACGAAGTTGAAAGCGTTGAAAAACAGCTTGAAAAGAACGCTAAACAATTCGCTATTTTTGGTTAAACTAATTTCTTATTAATACGTTTTGTAAAACACATTATTATTTAAACTGTTTTAATTTGACCTGATATTTGTTAAAATACAAAAATCAGGGGTATACTGTTGTGAAGAAATTCAATATTTTAAAAACTTTTGAAATATTTAATATGGAAGCAATAAGCATTTTACGGGAAGCTATTGTAAGATTTATGCTGATAGAAACAGATAATTTTTTTAAAGAAGAAAATGCCATGAAGGCAACTATAGACAAGAATAATCAAATTGATATTTCTATTATAAATAAGCCCAAAATGTATAGCCTTATGACAAATGTTTGGTACAAAAAACAAAGATTAGAGGAAAATGAAAATATACAAAGCTGAATTTATAAAGAGTGCAGATTGTCTGAAGAATTGTCCCGATTTTAATCTGCCGGAAATTGCCATGATTGGACGTTCTAACGTTGGCAAATCTTCCTTCATTAATGCAATATGCAACAGAAAAAAACTGGCAAAAACAAGCAATACTCCAGGGAAAACAAGATTGATAAATTTATATAATATCAATGACAAATTAATTATTGCAGATTTGCCAGGTTATGGTTATGCAAAAGTATCTCAATCCGAACAAAACAGGTGGCGCAAAATTTTAGAAGAATATCTTTTAAATAGAGATTCGCTAAATTGCATTATCCAATTAATAGATTCAAGGCATGACGTTCAGAATAATGATTTGCAAATGAGAGAATGGCTTGAACATAACAAAATTAAAATAATAACAATCGCTACAAAAACTGATACATTAACAAAAAATCAAAAAGTTAAGCAGGTTAATTCTATTAAAAAAGCTCTAAATGCTGATGTTATAGCTTTTTCTGCCAAAAACCAAGAAGGAACAAAAGAAATTCATACAATTTTAAATTCAATTGTAAAAGAATAATTCAACTATACTTTTTTATTTTTTTGCTGATATTCATATTCCCATAATTTTGCAATTGCAATAAATTTATAAATAGCTGTAAATATCGAATAAATAAAACCATGCATTCCATCTTGATAGCCTTTTTTCAAGAAATATTTTTTTATAAACTCGCCAAAAGGTCTGAATATTAACCGCAGCAAAGAAAATTTAATACCTCTCTCCAGCATTTTTTTAACTTCTAAAGAGGTGTATTTATTTGTTCTGGCTATAAAACTTTCGATATTATCATAATTATAGTGAATCATTGCAAGTTCATGTTTTTTAGAGTCTATATAATGCACTCTTCCCTTGGTATCCGGCACCTCATGCACTTTTGGATGCCAATATACACAGCCTTTTTTCCAAAAACGCTGAATTCGATTAGGATACCAAGACCATAAAATTTTACCCGATAAAATATTCTTTCTCGGTATAAAAACGCCTTCGGCAGGATCTTCCTGTGTTATATATTCTCTTAAATATTTCCACAGCTCTTCTGGAATAATTTCATCAGAATCAACAACAAAAACCCAATCAGATGTAGCATGGCTAATCGCAAAATTCCTTGCCGGGTCAGCAAATCCAACATTTTCATGATATATAATTTTGCAGCCATGATTTTTTGCAATTTCAATAGTTTTATCACTGCTGTGCATATCACATATTATTATTTCATCTGCAGATTTAACAGATTCCAGACATTCATTTAAATATTTTTCTGAATTATATGTATGAATTATTACTGAAATAGACATCTTTTTTCAAACTTCTACACTATTATATTAAAATAATAATATAAACAAAATAAAAGGATATCTAAAATAATGCTTAAAGACATTTTGAACAAAAAAAATTGTATAAAAATAGTTTGCGGAGCAGGAAATACGGACTTTGAAGAAGTAAAAAAAATAATTTATGTTTATGCCAAAGCAGGAGCAGATATTTTTGATGTTTCAGCGAACGAAAATGTTATAAATAAAGCAAAAGAAGCACTGTTAATGGTAAAAAACAATGCTTTAACAACAGTAAGTATAGGCTTAAAAGAAGATAAACACATAAAAAAAGCCGTTATAAATAATGAAAAATGTGTACTTTGCAAAAAATGTATAGAAGCATGCCCTCAAAATGCTCTTTATAATGGAAAAAAACAAATTTTAATAAAAAATAACTGTGTCGGATGCCGGGCATGTTCAAAAGTTTGCAAAAAAAATGCCATTTCTTTTGAAGAGCAAAATTTCATGGATTTAGAAAATATAATTAAATATAAACCTGACTGTATTGAGCTTCATCCCGGAATAGCTGATTATGAAACGATTTGTCAAATGTGGTCTTTTTTGCAAAACAATTTTGACGGAATGATGAGTATAAATGTAAGTTCAAAAAATTTCATGCTTTTAAGTAAAATCGATGATTTATTGAAAATTACAAAAAACAGAAAAGTAATGATTCAAGCTGACGGAAAATCAATAAATACAGGAGATACAAGTGCCAAAAGCACATTGCAAACAATTGCTCTTTCTCAGTTGTTATCTGAAAAAAAATTACCTGCATATATCATCTGTTCTGGCGGTACAAACGCTAAAACCCCTAAATTATTAAATAAATATGAAATAAAAGTCAACGGAATTGCTTATGGAAGTTTTGCAAGAAATTTAATACGAAAATTTATCGATAAAAAAGATTTTTGGCAAAATTCATCCGTTCAGGAAAAAGCCGTAAAAAAAGCCGAAAAGTTAATTTTAACCACAAAAAAATATCTTTGATATAATTAAATTATGCGATATGTTATTAATTGAATACTGTTAGGAATACCGGCATAGATGAAATTGGCATTTATTATAAACGTATTTAGAGAAGACAATTTTCATAGTGGTGGAGAGCGTTTGTACTATGAATTTGTTAAAAAAGCCATCCAGGACGGTCATACCGTTGATTTGTACTGTACAAAATTTTTATATGCCGGAACTAAGGTCTCTAAGTTAAACATAAATACATTGACAATTTTAGGACATTCTAAAGATTATAAAAACCCTCAAAAAATCGAACGTTTATACGATTTATATAAATCCCTTCTTAAAAATAAAGATTATGATTATGTTATCTCGGAAAATATTGTGCCACCTATTGATATAGGTATATTCCAGGGGCATTCGCAAAAACATTATATAAAAATGTCAGGGAATATTTTTAGCAAATTTTTATATAAAATCAAGAAAAGAAAACATCTAAAATATCAGGAAAAATGGTTAAAAAACGGGTTTAACAAAATTTTTACGCCATCAAATATTTTGAAAAAAGATTTAATTGAAAATTTTAATTTGAATAATTCTCGAATATCAGTAATTTATCCGGGGGTGAAAATTCCAACTCATATAAATGAATTTGATTTTGATAAAATTAAAAATAGCGAATATGAAATTAAAATAGGCTTATCCGCTCCGAGTTTTGGTAAAAAAGGTGGTTTTATAGCCTTAAAAGCATTTTCTATCCTGAAAAATCAAAGATATAAATTTAAAGCAAAAATTATATATCAAAAAGCAAAAAATAATATTTGGGTAAGATTTTTAGTCAGATTTTACGGACTAAAAAAAGTTGTTGAATTTTTGCCTTATCAAAATGAAATGCAGGAATTTTATAACAGTGTAGATTGTGTAATTATGCCGTCGCTATTAGAAACTTTCGGACTTGTTGCAATTGAAGCTATGGCTAACAAACGCCCCATAATTGTGAGCGATTTGTGTGGAATTTCTGAAATTATACACAACAATGAAAATGGATTGATTTTTAACATGAAAAACAAACCTGAAAAGAATTTGGCTAACGCCTTAAAAAATATTTTTGATGATAGAGAAAAGCTTGAAACTTTATCAAAAAATGCTTATAAAACAGCACTGGAATATTCTTGGGATAAAGCCTACAAGAGATTTATCAGCCTTATTGAAAAATAGGCTCTTTATAAACTTTCTCGTGAAGTTTTTTATATTCTTTTATGACTTTTTCAGCTGTCGGATATGGAACATCATATATTATCGAACCTTTTTCATAGAAATACGGCC
>JAQUYY010000147.1 GCA_028691575.1 Candidatus Gastranaerophilales bacterium | reverse complement strand
ATGCTTGTGTATATGGTTTTAACAGGCATTGTTGCAGGTTTGTCAAATTGGTTTGAACAAAAATTTCAGCTTTCGGGAAGGGCAATTAGCGCATGATAGATTTTCAAACTATTTATGATAATTTTGATTTTTTAATGAAAGGACTGCAAATAACAGCGAGTCTTGCAATTGTTTCTATAGTTGGAAGTTTAATTATAGGAACTATTTTGGGTATTTTAAGATATTCAAAAATATTTTTTATAAGTACTTTAGCGACTTTTTTTATTGAAATAATAAGAAGTATTCCGTTAATTTTATTTATTATTTTTATACATTTTAGCATTTCTCCGTTTTTGTATAACAATTCTTCTTTTGCTAAAATTTTTGGTTTAGATTCTCTTGAATTACAGACAGCGTGTATATCGTTAACGTTATTTACTTCAGCTTATGTTGCAGAAATTATACGAAGTGGCTTAAATTCTATTGAAAATGGACTTTTAGATGCTGCAAAAAGTTTAGGCTTGAATTATTTTCAACGATTGTCAAATATTATTTTACCGATTGCTCTTGGACGAATGATGCCGGCATTAGTAAGTCAATTTATTTCTTTAACAAAAGATACGTCTCTTGCTTCTGCAATCGGGCTTATAGAGCTGACAAGAGCCGGTGAAATTATTTACGAAAGAACTCATAAAGAAATGGAAATTCTTATTTTTATTGCTCTTATTTATTTTATTATCTGCTTTAGCCTTTCATTGGCTAGCAGACAGCTTGAAAAAAAACCTTTTATTATTGCAAATTTAACAAAACTTGTTTCTTTTTAAGTCAATAAAAACTACTCTAAATAAAGGTGTTAAAATCACCCAAAAACTTTTATTATTTTTTTATACCGATTTTAAAAAGTAACAATATGATGAGTTAATTTTTATAGATCGGTATGCGTGAGCCGGGAGCGACGTTTTAAAGAAAAGCGGCGTGTACGGTTTTCTTTAAAACTAACTCATTCTGGTAAAAGATATAAGATTAAGGATTTTGTCGATGCATGTATATGCCAGAAAACCTTTTTTAGAAAGAAAACATTTATTGGGACAAAAATTAAAAATGTTGGCTCTTGCATTTTTAATTTTATTTGTTTTGATTCTAAATTGTTCTTATACTTTTCCCGATAAAGAGCTTAATTGGCAGGATATTCGGAGTTTTAAGACAGAAAAAATCAAATTAAAAAATACTGATTTATATGATTTTCATGCTAAATACTGCCCCGATGCTCCGATTATAAAAATAAATAAAAATGTTTCAATAATCAATCTTGATCCTTTAAATATTAGCGAATTTAACTTAGTCAGAGTAGGATTTAAAAATAATGTGCTTGATTGGGTTCAATTTTCATTGAATAAACTTGTAAAAATGGAAGATTTTATTAAAATATATGGAAAACCAATCGAGATAAATTCAAATTATAATGCTGTTTCGGATTTTTATAATTACGGATTTTTCAATGTTTCTACAGATAAAAATCATATTTTTGCGCAAACTATTTCAATATTTGAAGAATGGCAGCCGCATGTTGCAAATACACCTCTGGATTATAACTTACCAAAGTTTGATGAATTTAATAAAGTCAAATTATTAAAAATCGGTGCTACTCTTCAAGAAGATTTTACTAAATTGTATCCTGATTTAAAACCTTTAATTGAAGGAAAAAATACAAATGAAGTTATTTATTTATTAAACAATGAATTAATTACATCTAAACTTGTTTATGAAAAAGCAATTTTAACCTTTAAAAATGGTTGTCTTTTTTCTATAAAATTATATCCAAAAGGTTTATATCTCGAAAACATTGTTGAGCTTTACGGCTCGCCCTTAAAATATGAGCAAATCAATTCTCAATATGTGTTTTATGAATATGAAAAATTTATTTGCGTAGTTGATTTAAAAGAAAATAAAGTTATAAATGTCGGAATAGTTGGTACTAATTAAAATTTGGAGAATATAAATGAAAAAAACAGCAATTTTATTAAGTGTATTTTGTGTTTTAGCTCTTGCAAATTCAGCAAAGGCAATAAGCACAGAAGAATCCACCAGTGAAACATATTTGATAAATCATGGACATTCGCAAGAATTGTCAAGAATAGTCAATATGCAAAAAAAGCAAATAAACGCAGAGGGCTCTCCGAAATTGAGAGAAACATGGATTGGAGCTCCTGTCAGGATAATAAAGAAAGTTTTTGGCTATTTCGATCCTTGTGCAGATGACGAAAACTTTGGCGAAAATACTATTGCTCATCCTGAAGCCCTTTAACCTTTTTTATAAAGTTTTATTTTTAATTTAAATTTTAATATATATCTTTTTTCTCTTTTTAAATAAAATATAAGACTAACGCACAAGTCCATTTTTTAAAAAAATGCCCTTGAGCAAAGTCTTATTGACATCTAGTGTCAAAGCATCGAAAACTCAATGTTTCCGCTGTTTTTGCTTGAGCTCTTGCCCATTAGGGCTTAGAGATCAGGATGCCCTTCGGGTACACTTTTGCAACGCTTAACCTTTAAAAAGGGAATAAAAATGTATTTGCAAGGACCGTTAAAATCAGGTAAAACCTCTTTTTTGATTGATAAATTTATCAATCTTATAAAAAACGGTGCAAAAACTTCTCAAATTCTTATTGTTTGTGCAAACAGCCATAAAAAAAGACTTTTTATTGATGCTGTTAAAGGAATTTTGGCAAAAGATAATATAAAAGGTTTTGGTGAATTTCCTGTTTATACTTTTAATGGTATTGTATACAATTCTGTATTGAAAAATTGGAGTTTAATTGAAGATATAATATGCAAAACGGATGAAGCATCCGTTATTTTGCCTGATATGAGCGGATTAGAAACAACTGAATATATTTTAAAGCATTGCATAGGCGATGAAGATTTTTCCGATTATAAATCTAAAATAAATTTATTACACCAACTTTTAAGGCGTTACAGGCTTATTTATGAAAATTCTTTAGACGAAATTGAAATTGATAAAAAATCAGAATTTTTAGGTCAAACTTTTGCCCAAGATTCAAAAAATTCTCTGAAAAGATTAAAAGAAAAAACTTCTCGAATCAGAACTTTTGATTATTTAAAACAAATAAGCATGTTTTTATATTTACAAAAAAACAATAAAATAAAAGATTTTGACAAGATTAAATATTTATTGGCAGACGATATTGATGAATATAACTACCCTGCACAAATTTTTATAAAAAATTTAGCCCAAAAAACCGAAGAATTTTATTTTGCGGCAGATGCTCAAGGAGGAGCAAGAAGAGGCTATTTATGTGCATATCCGGAAGGATGGGAAAATATAAAAAAAGAAATTGATTCTCCGATAAAGGAATTTAGCTGTGCAAAGCCCTCTTTTAACAATGCAATTAGGCTTTTTGATAATATTACAAGTGAAAAAAATTCGAAAATTGATAATTTAGAGCTTTTTGAATCTAAAACAAAAATTGAAATGCTCGATTGTGCAACAAATCAAATTGATTTTCTTCTTAAAAACGGTGCTAATCCTGATGAAATAATGATTTTAGCCCCAATTATTGATGATGTGGCAAAATATGGATTAGTTCAATTTTTTGAAAAAGAAAATATAAAATACCAATTTTTGTCAGGCACAAAAAGACTTTTGGATAATAAAATCGTTTATAACTGCTTAATTATTTCTCAATTAATAAACTATGAATGGCAATTATATCCCACAAAATTTGAATTAAGAATGTTTTTATCAGACTTAATTGGATTAAGCATAAAATCTTGTAAAAAAATTATTGATTATTACGGTAAAAACAAAAAATTGCCCGAAAAAACGGATTTACAGGATTTTGAAAACGAAAATTACAACAAACTTTTAGCCGTTATTGAAAAAGCCAAAAATGAAGAAAATTTATATAATCAAATTATTTTAGTCTTTAAATCATTGGTTCTTCAAAATTTAACAGACGAAATAAGGCTTGATGACTTAAATACAGCCCTAAAGTCATTAAACAGTTTTTATAAAATCAATGAAAAATTAAAGTTAAACAAAACATTAAAACAATTAGAAAAAGAGTGGCTGATTCAGGTTAAAATTACTGTTGTATCGGATAATCCGCCGGTTGCACCGGAAGTGGAAGAAAACAGCATAATAATTACGACTCCTCAAAAAGCTGTTGATTGTGAATTTGAAAAAAAATATCAGATTTGGCTTGATATTTCGGATAATAACTGGATAAAAGACGATGAGGGACCTTTGTATAATGCGTGGGTTTTTCAAAAAAATTGGGATTTAAATAAAGAATATACACCTGAATTGCATAAAAAACTGACAATGAAAAAAACTGCACATTTATTAAGAAAACTTGTGATTTGTGCCGATAAAGAAATTTTGGCATTTTCGTCTCAATTATCAATTGACGGTAATTCAAACACAGAAGGCTTAATCCCTTTTATTAACCCTGAAAGTATTAATAAAAAAAAGCCTTCTAAAAAAATCACACCTAGAGAGGACCAAAAACCGGTTTTGACTTACAAAAGCGGTTCTATGGCTATTCCTGCAGTTCCCGGAGCCGGAAAAACCACTATAATACAAGCTTTGATTATTGAAATGATTGAAAATGGCATTAAGCCAGAAGAAATTTTAGTTTTAACTTATATGGAATCTGCTGCAAAAAACTTTCAGGACAGAATTAAAAAAAATTGCCGGAATTTAGTCCAAACTCCTCATATAAGCACAATTCACGGATTAGCCCTAAAAATTATTCAAGACGAAAATAATTATACGAAAATCGGCTTGGATTCTGATTTTACAATTTGCGACGATACTCAAAAACCAAGAATAATAAGCGAAATTTGCAAATCCAATTTGCCTGTGGGGGAAAATGAAAAAGATTGGATAGAAACAAATACAAGAGGTCTTTCAAAAGCAAAATTAGAACAAATTCCACCTGAACAAATAAAAATTTATCTAAAAACAAGTCAAAATCAGCGGTTGGAAGAGTTTTTGCCTGTTTACAAAGATTATTTAAAAATTTTAA
>JAQUYY010000146.1 GCA_028691575.1 Candidatus Gastranaerophilales bacterium | reverse complement strand
ATGTCTAGACAATGTGACGTATGTGGAAAAACAGCAAACAGAGCGCAAAAAGTATCATTTTCAAACAAACACAATACTTACAAACAATATCCGAACTTACAAACAGTAAAAGCTGATTTAAACGGTAAAGTTCAAAAAATTAAAATTTGTACGTCTTGTATTAAATCAAACAAAGTTAAAAAAGCTATATAATTTTTGATTTAATTATAATCATTTAAAAAACTCCGTAATATGCGGAGTTTTTTAGTGTTTATGAGGATTTAAAAATATTGGAAAATAAACTATTTGTTATACTAAATAATTGCGTTTAAAATACCTTTTTCTAACATAGCTAAAGAAATCAAATACTCATTATGTTCGAAAGTTTCTTTTAGAGGTCTTGCTGTTGTTTTCCAACCTAGACCATCAGTAACCCATATAAATTTGAATTTATTATCAAGCACATCATAAAGATTTCGATATTCACCAGCCGTGGATTTGATTTTTGAGCCACCGCCGCCGTAAAAATTTACTTCAAAAATCACAAGTTCACCGTTGACATTCACAACATAGTCATAACGCCTAGAAGATTTATCAACTGGAACATTAATGTCAAAGCATTCTTTTATTTTCTTTGCGTTAGCTTCTTTTAAGTAGGAATAGCCTTTCTTGTCACAAATGTCTTTTATAAAGACTTCTACAATATCCTCCATTGAGTGTCCGCTTCTATTTTTACGTCCATTGCTATCTAATCCTGCTTCTACTCCTATAGTATAATCGACAAGATTTTTAATTTTTTTTGATACTATTAAATCTTTTAATCCAGTATTATTAACAAATTCAAGATATTTATCTAAATCTTTTTCAGTAGGTGTTTTAAGTGTAAAATCAAAATCTTTATATTTTAAGTTTCTATTATTAAAATCTACAAGAATTTTGAATTTTTTATTTCTGCTGACAACAAGAGCTGGCAAGATTTTTATTAATTTAGGATTTTCTCTTAATAAATTTTTGAATTCAGCATCAAAATCATCTTTGCCAATAAGATAGTTCAAAAGGTTTAAGCCAATTTCTAATTTTTTAATATTGCCAAAAACTTTATCCCAGTTAACAAAGTATGACCACAGAGTATTTGATGATTTTAAATTTTCAATTAAATAATTAAAAACCTCATCTTCATTCTTACAGCCAAGAACTTCATTGTAAAAAGATCGAAATTTCATTTAGTAGTTCCTTACTAATACTTCCATAATTTTTCCTCTTCCTTTTGCATTTGCATTTATCGCACGAGAAGCAAAAACTTTTTTTATATTATATGACAAATATAGTTCATTTATTATTTTTGTATCAGAATTGGATAACAAAAATTTAACACCTTTACTATCAAGTTCATCACAAACATCCCTAAGTTTAAACTGCATATCAATACCAAAGCCTTCTTTTGTATATGAAGTAAAGCTTGATGTATCGTTTAATGGAACATACGGCGGATCAAAATAAACAAAATCGCCTTTTTCTACACAATTTAAAATTGCAGAAAAATCCGCACATTTTATTTCGGTTTCTTTTAAAAGTTTTGAACAATTCAAAATATTGTCTTCATCTACAATACGCGGATTTGAATAATTCCCGAACGGAACATTAAATTCGCCCTTGCTATTAACTCTATACAAGCCATTAAAACAAGTTCGATTTAAATAAATAAACCGGCTAGCTTTTTGAATCGCAGACCATTTTTTATATTTAGATTCTCTATCAATACCTCTAATTTTTAAGAAGTATTCTTTAGAATTTTCATACTTGTAAAGGTTTTCAATTAAGTCGTTAGGATTATTTTGAATTACTGAATATAAATTAACTAATTCTTCGTTTATATCAGAAATATAAGCATTTTTAGGTTGCGTTTCAAAAAATACTGCTCCTCCACCGATGAACGGTTCAAAATAGCGCTTATATGACTTTGGCATATTTTTTTGAATTTCAAATAAAAGCTGTCTTTTCCCGCCCGCCCATTTGATAACCGGAAGTGTTGATATTTGTTCTTTTTCTAAAACTACTGACATGAAACCTCTTTTTTAATTTTTGGCAAATCTTCAAAACGCTTGATGGATAAATCTAAGTATTCTGATTCTATATCAACCCCAACAAATTTCCTACCTAGCTTATTAGCCATTATACCAGTTGTTGAGCTTCCTGTGAATGGATCAAGGATTAAATCCCCCTTGTTAGTGCTGGCAAGGATTATACGTTTTAACAATTCTAAAGGTTTCTGTGTTGGATGTTTTCCAAATTTCTTTTCATAAAGTTTTAAAGCACCTATTGCCCAAACAGAACGCATCTGTTTATCGGGTTTTTTAAGGAAATCATCACCCCAATCGTCATTTCGCATTAAATCATAATTAAAAGTATGCTTTGATTTTTTGTCTTTGCTTGCCCATAAGAGAGTTTCATGACTTGCTGTAAAATATCTGCAACTCAAGTTAGGTGAAGCGTTAGACTTGAACCATATAATGTCATTAAGGATTTTATAATCAGATTTTTGAAGAGCAAAACCGCAAGAATATATTGAATGGTATGTTCCGCTAATCCAAATAGTTCCGTTAGGTTTTAACGCTCGTTTACAGGCATTAATCCAGTCCATGTGAAATTGAAAATCTTTTTCAATGCCATTACTTTTGTCCCATTTTCCTTTATTTACATTTACGGCTTTCCCTGCATGGCAAGTAAACCCTCCATTTGAAAGATAATAAGGCGGATCTGCAAAAATCATATCAAATATATTTTCAGGAATTTGGCTTAAAATTTCTAAGCAATTTCCATGGTATAGCCTAAATCCAGATTTTTCATAATATTTTTTCATAAATTTTATTATAAACCAAATATAAGTTTAGATTAATTTTTTAGCATTTCTTTCAGATATTTAGCTGTATAGGAATTTTTGCAGTTTGCAACTTCTTCAGGTGTGCCTTGAGCAACAATATTGCCTCCGCTATCACCGCCATCAGGACCAAGGTCAATTATATGGTCTGAAATTTTAATAATATCCAAGTTATGCTCAATAACTAAAATCGTGTTACCGCTATCGGCAAGTTTGTTTAAAATTTCAATCAATTTATCCAAATCATGCCAATGCAAACCGACAGAAGGCTCATCCAACAAATACAATGTCTTCCCTGTGCTTCTTTTATTAAGTTCTGATGCCAATTTTACTCTTTGTGCTTCCCCACCTGATAATGTTGTTGCACTTTGTCCCAAATGAATATACTCCAAACCTACATCATACAAGGTTTGTAGTTTTCTTTGAATTTTAGGAATATTTTCAAAAAATCCCAGAGCTTCTTCAACTGTCATCTCTAGCACATCTGCAATGGATTTGCCTTTGTATTTAACCTCTAAAGTCTCTCTGTTGTATCTTTTTCCCTTACAAACTTCGCAAGGAACATAAACATCGGGCAAAAAATTCATTTCGATTTTTATAATACCATCACCACTACATGCTTCACAGCGTCCGCCTTTTACATTAAAACTAAATCTGCCTTGCTTGTAGCCTCTGACTTTTGCTTCATTAGTCATAGCAAAAAGCTCTCTAATTCCATCAAACGTACCTGTATAAGTAGCCGGATTACTTCTGGGAGTTCTTCCTATGGGACTTTGATCAATGTCAATTATTTTATCAACATTCTCAAATCCTGTTATATCATCTACGCCTTGCGGTTTTGGAGTATTTCTTCTTAATTTATGAACAGCAAATTTATCTAAAATATCAAAGACTAACGAAGATTTGCCTGAGCCGCTAACCCCTGTTACCGTAATGAATTTGCCTAACGGAATATCCACATTAATATTTTTCAAATTATTTTTATAAGCGTTTATTATTTTAATAAAATTGCCGTTACCATCTCTTCTTGTTGAAGGAACTTTTATTTCTTTTCTTTTGCTCAAATAATCGCCCGTAATTGAGTTTTCATTGTCTTTAATATCTTTTAATGTGCCTTTTGCAATGATTTGTCCGCCATGAACTCCTGCTCTAGGTCCTATATCAACTATATAATCAGCGTTTTTGATTGTTTCTTCATCGTGTTCTACTACTATTAAAGTATTTCCAAGATTTCGAAGCCTTGTAAGCGTATTTATTAATTTTTGATTATTAACTTGATGCAAGCCTATACTAGGCTCATCTAAGACATACAAAACCCCTGAAAGTCCTGAACCAATTTGTGTTGCCAGCCTGATTCTTTGAGCTTCCCCACCAGATAGTGTTCCAGCCGAACGATTTAATGTCAAATACTGCAATCCGACATCCAGCAAGAATTTTAGACGTTCTCTAATTTCTATTAACAGTTGATTTGCAATTGCCATTTGATAATCATTTAAAATTAAAAACAGAGACGAAATAAATTCATGGCATTTTTCAATCGACATTGAACAAAGCTCATAAATATTGATATTATTGACTTTAACCCCTAATGCAAAAGGATTTAACCTTGCTCCATGACAATCAGGACAAGGATTTGGTGTCATATATTTTTGAAATTCTCCTCGAATATAATCCGAAGAAGTTTTATTATACTGCTTTTGCATATAAGGAATAACTCCTTGAAAATAAGCATAATAAGTTTTCCAGCCATTTTCTTTTCTTAAAAAATCAGCATGAGACATTTTAACTTTTTCTTTTGAACCGTAAAAAATGATGTCTTGATGTTCTTTAGGCAAGTCTTTAAAAGGTATATCCATATTGATTTCACAATCATTCGCAACAGACTTTAAAAGATCTAAATAATACGGATTGCCTGTTTTTGCCCAGGGGTAAATTGCACCTTGATTTAAACTTTTTTTATCATCCGGGATGATTAATTCAGGCATAATTTCTAAATGTGCACCCAATCCGCTGCAAGTTTGACAAGCTCCGTAAGGACTGTTAAAACTAAACAAACGAGGAGCTAATTCGTCAAAACTTAATTGACATTTATGACATGCCAGTTTTTCGGAAAACAATATTTCCTTATTTCCAATAATATCAACGGCAATAAGCCCGTCTGATTTTTTCAAAGCAATTTG
>JAQUYY010000003.1 GCA_028691575.1 Candidatus Gastranaerophilales bacterium | reverse complement strand
TACGATGGAGGCAATTATCCCGATTATGGCAATTACTATCAATGTTTCGGCTAAAGTAAAGCCTGATATCCTCTTCAAAAAGCTGTTCATTGATTAATTCTCTTCACTTTATACATTCTAATTATACAATAATTTTGCATTTAGTCAAAATGATTAAAGAAATTTACTGAACTTTAAGAATTTGAGCGCCTTGCTCTTCTATATCAAATGTTTTAACTTTTGATTTTACGCTCAATGTTTCCCAGGTTTCTGTGATTATATTTTTAATTTCAGATAAATTATTTCCGTACGAAATAACCAAAATAGCAGGTCCTGCCCCGCTGAGAACTGTTCCCATTACATTTTCAACGTTTTCAAGTTTATTTGAAATTTCTTCTAATCCCGGCACTAATCTCATTCGATGAGGTTGGTGAAGCTTGTCTTTTAGTGCCAGTTTCATTAGTTTAACATCTTGAGAGTGCAAGGCTTCAACAAACATAGCACATCTTCTGGCATTAAATGCAGCATCTAGGAGGGGAACTTCCTGAGGAAGAACTGATCTTGAAATTTCTGTAGAAAGCTCATAATCAGGAATACAAACTGTTAAATGCCAATTTTCAGGCCATTGAATTTTTCGCCATTCAATGCTTCCATCGTCTTCGACAGATGAAAGAACAAAACCGCCCAAAAGTGCGGGAGCAATGTTGTCGGGATGTCCTTCAACTTCATTTGCAATAGCTAAAAGTGCATCCATATCGGCAGGTTTGCCCAAAAGCTCGTTAGCGGCAAGTATTCCGCCGACAATAACAGAAGCGCTGCTTCCTAATCCTTTTGCAATAGGGATATCAGACTTTATATTAATCCTTAATGCCGGTGGGGTTTGTCCTATATAAGTATATAAAAGTTCTATGGCTTTATAAATAATGTTTGTTTCATCTGTTGGTACTCTAAAATCAGCTATTTCTTGACTATCTCCTGCAAGAACGTTAATTTCCAGTCCTGTTGTTGGATAAACCGTTTCTTCCAGCGTAATTGTATTGTATATAGGCAAAGCAAGACCAAAACAATCAAATCCCGGTCCAATATTTGCCGTTGTTGCAGGTACTTTAACTGTTACTTTCACTATTTGCTATCCTTATTTAATTCATTTATCTCTTCTTTAGGTGCAATCAGCACCGTAACATGAGGATAGCATAAATATTTATCAGCAGTATTTATTACGTCTTGATATGTAACAGAATTGATTAAATCAGAATAAAAATAATTAAATTTGTACCCTTTGCCGATTGTTTCAAACCAGCCTAAATAATGGGCTTTTGCCGAACTCGTTTCTTTAGAAAGTTCAAACTTTCCTATGATTTTTTGTTTCACATCAGCAAGTTCTTTTTGAGTAAAATTACCTGTTTTTATTTCATTTATTTCTTTTAAAAACAAATCTTCCATAATAGGCACGTTTTTTGGATTTGTGCCGATATAAACCATAAATGAGCTTAAATCCATTTTTGAAGGGTAGATGCTTCCAACTTCATATGCTAACCCTCGTTTTTCCCTTAAATTGCTGAATAATCTTGAACTCATGCCCCCACCTAGCATGCCTGAAATTACTTTAAGAGAAGCGTAATCTTTTTCGGACAAAACACCTTGAGTCCTCCATCCAAGAGCCATCCAGGCAGTTGAAGTATCTTTTGCCTTAAAGGCTCTTTTATTTGCCGTAAACGGTGCATATTGGGTTTTTAATTGGCTGATATCAACAATTTTTGCCTGAGATTTAGTTTTTATGGATTCAAATTTCTTTATTAAGTCATTTATCTCAGCATTTCCACTAACAGAAACTACCATATTTTGAGGGGAAAAATATGAATTATAGTAATCTATAACATCCTCCCTTGTAATTGTAGAAAGCGTCTTTTCGAGAGTTTTACCGGTCACTCCGTAAGGATGGTTTGAATAAATTACACTCGTATACTCTTCAAACATAATCGATGAGGGGTTATCCCTTGATTGCTTAATGCTCAAAAGCATATCTTTTCTTGTTTTGTCAATATATTTTTCTTCAAAAACAGCATTTTGCAAGACATCTGCCAATATATCAAATGCTTTATCAAAATCTTTTTTGGTGGATTTTAAATCTATTTCAAAATAATCATCATCCGCTGACGGTCCGATTACAATGCCGTTATCCTGAATTTCTGTTGACATTTCAAGAAATGAGCGATTTTTTGTGCCTTTCATTATTGTTGATGCCAGCAATGATGAAATTCCCGGTTTTTCTTCTAAAAAATTTCCGCCTCTTATAAATATTCTTGCTGCAACAATGTCATTTGATGTGTTTTTATCAAAAATGAGTTTTATTCCGTTGCTAAGAGTAGTTGAAACAGTGTTTCCATAAGTTTCCAAGGTAGGCTGAGAATTGCAATTGCAATCTGTTTTTTGGATATCAGATGTATTTTTTATATTGCTATCCTCGGGCAAAAGTACCGAAACAACCATTTTTGAAGTATCAATGTACTTGTTTAAGGCATTTTTTATGTCTTTTTCTGTGATTTTATTTAAGTCGTCAATATATTCGGTATAATACTTAATATCATTGCCAATCGCCAAACTATACGCAATAGAGCCTGCAATATCAGAGGTTGACTCGTTTGAGTAAATAAAATTTCTTTCGAACATTGTCTTTGCTCTGTCGATTTCATTTTTTGTTATAGGATTTGCTTTGAATTTTTCAATCTCATCAATTATTGCTGTTTTTAATTTTTCATAATTTTGTGGTTCAAACTTAGCGATAATGTAGAAAATGCTGTCATCTTTTTGTGAAGAATGCCCGGAATCTATTGAAAGAGCCAAATTATTTTTTTCTTTTATACTTTGATATAGCCTTGAAGCTACCCCGTCGCCTAAAATCGATGCCGCTATATCAAGTGAATAGTTGTCTTTTTGGTTTTTTATATCAACCCCTTTAAATGCTATCAGCAGATAACCGCCGTTATAATCGCCCTTTTGAATTTTAATGACAGGTTTTTGCAGATAAGGTTCTTTAATTATTTTGTTATTACAAGCTTTGCACGGAGTTTTATCCTGAAACTTTTGAGAAACAAGAGACAATGCTTTTTGAGTGTCAACATCCCCGACAATTACAGTTACCATATTTGATGGCGTGTACCATTTATTGTAATATTCTAAAATCTTCTCTCTTGGTATGTTTGCAACAATTTCTTCCGTTCCTAAAACTTCATAATGATATGGATGAGTTTTAAATAAAGCATCATTCATGTTTTTGAATAAATTTCTGTTCGGCTCACCTTTAGCCCGACCAATTTCTTCTATAACGACTTTTCGCTCTCTTGCTAACTCATCTTCTGGAATAGTAATATTTAAAAGCATATCAGAATGCAAATCGACAGCTTCTTCAAAGTAATTGCTTGCTATAGTAATATAAAAATGCGTAAAATCTTTGCTGGTAGCTGCATTAAATACACCACCTTTGGATTCTAAAATTTTTTCAAATTCACCTTGTTTATGATTTGTTGTTCCTTTAAAAAACAAATGTTCTAAAAAGTGTGAAACTCCATTGTTTTCATCATTTTCATTAATCGAACCTGTTTTTACCCAGGTATCGATTGTAACAATCGGATTTGCGTGAACTTCTTTAACAACAACAGTATGACCATTTTGAAGTTTGAAAACACTTAAATCCTGAGCAAAACAAACTGTATTGACAGCGAAAAAAGTTACCGTCAGTACAAATGCCACATATATTTTTTTTATCATTTAAATCCCCATCCTCTCGTAGATTTTATCGATGTTTCTTAAGTAATAGTCTGGACTGAAACATTCGTCAATTTCATTGGTCGAAAGTTTATCTCTCACCCTACTATCATTATACAGATTTTTTCTAAAATTTCCGTTCGGATTGTTCCAAGCACCATGAGCGTTATCCTGTACTATTTTGTAGGCATCTTCTCTTGAAAATCCTTTATTAGTAAGAGCTAAAAGAACTTTTTGTGAATAAATAACCCCGCCGTATAATTGGGTGTTATTTTTCATATTTTCAGGATAAATGTTTAAATTTTCTACGACATCTGCAAATCTATTCAACATATAGTTGAGTAAAATTGTGCAATCAGGCAGAATAATTCGTTCTACAGAGCTGTGGCTCATATCTCTTTCATGCCAGAGAGCAATGTTTTCAAGGGCTGCAATGGAATTTGAGCGGACAACTCTTGCTAAACCGCACAAATTTTCGGAACTTATGGGGTTTTTCTTATGAGGCATTGCAGATGAGCCTTTTTGACCTTTTGAAAAATCTTCTTCAACCTCTAAAACTTCTGTTCGTTGTAAATGTCTCAGTTCGGTTGAAAATTGCTCAATTGTTGATGCTATAAGGGCTAAAGTTTGAATATAATAAGCATGTAAATCTCTTGAAATGACTTGAGTAGAGACTTTTGCAGGAGTAAGTCCCAATTCTTTGCAGGCTAATTTTTCAATTTCGGGAGAAATATTGCTGTATGTGCCTACAGGTCCGCTAATTTGTCCTACTTCAATATCTTTTGCTGCTTTTTGGAATCTTTCTGCATTTCTTTGCATAATATCAAGCCATAAGCACATTTTATGCCCGAATGTTGTCGGCTCGGCATGAACTCCATGAGAACGACCTATCATAACTGTTTTTTTATGCTCTTTTGCTTTATTTTTCAAAACATTAATTACTTTTTTAATATCTTTTTCAATAATTTCATCAGCTTTTTTCAGTTGAAGCCCGAGTGCCGTATCGATTACATCAGAGCTGGTCAGCCCCATATGTATAAATCTTGAAGATTCTCCGATATTTTCATTTACGCTTGTTAAAAAAGCAATTACATCGTGTTTGACTTCTTTTTCGATTTCTTCAATCCTATTAAGACAAAAAGAGGCATTTTTCTCAATATGAGCCAGCATTTCATCGGGAATATCGCCGATTTTATTATATGCTCTGCAAACTGCGAGTTCGACATCAAGATAAAATCCGAATTTGCTTTCTAAATCCCATATCCCTTTCATTTCAGGACGAGTGTAGCGTTCAATCATATTTACCCCTTTAGTTGGTTTTCAACATTCATATTTAAAATCGGTGATGAGCTGTCTTTATTTTGCCCGACATACAATGTTCTGTGAGGAAACGGTATTTCTATGCCAAGTTCGTCAAATCTCTTTTTTAATCTTAAATTAAATGCTCTTGCCACATACCATTGTTTGATAGGTTTTGTTGTTGTTCTTGCCCTGATAATCACAGCAGAATCAGTAAATTTATCAAGTCCTAAAATCTCTATCGGTTCTAAAATATCATTTACAAAATTCGGGTCATTTCTTAAATCTTCATCAACCGATTTTATAATTTCAATAACATTTTCAATGTTTTCCTTGTATGCAACACCTATATCAAAGACATATCTTGAAAAATCTTTGGTCATATTAGTAACAATATCAATTTTCCCATTTCTAATGTAATGGACATTTCCCGATAAATCTCGCAGAACAACCATTTTGAGATCAACCCGTTCGACCAGACCGCCTTTGCCTGCGATTTCAACCACATCGCCGACTCTTATCTGGTCTTCTGCAAGAATAATAATTCCGTTGATAATATCTTCGACAAATCTCTGTGCTCCAAACCCGACAGCAATCCCGACAACTCCTGCGGCTGCCAGTATCGGTGCTATATTTATGCCGAGTTTGTTCAATATTAACAACAAGGCTGAAATTATGATAAATATATCAAAAACTGATTTCATTATCGCTTTGAGTGTATTATTTCTTTTTTCTGATTCAATATTATCATTTGTTTTTGCAAAAATTTTAAAATATCTATCCAATACAAAATGAAAAATTTTTATAGAAACAAATCCGCCGATAATTATTAAAATAACAGGCAATCCGTTAATTAAAAGCCAATTTAAGAAAGTTTTTAAGGTTAATTCAATATTCATATAACATACTCCGATTAAAAACGTTGATACCTGATAATTTTAACATATTAATACCGTTAATAGCAAAATAATATTATTAAAATCCTTCCTTTTTTAAAAGATTTTTGGTATTTTAATAATAGATTTTTATACATAGAGAGGAATTTTCAATGATAATTGATAAATTAAAAAATGCTTCTTTTTATTACGGAATAAATGATAAAATTAAGATAGGGCTTGAATATTTAGAAAATACCGATTTGAAGAATTTAGAAAATGGCAAATATGAAATTGATAAAGATGAAATTTTTGCTCTTATCCAGGAATATCAGTCAAAATCAATGTCAGAAGGCAAGTGGGAAGCACATCAGCAGTATATTGATATTCAATTTATTATTGAGGGCGAAGAACTTTTAGGATATTTAAATATTGATGAATTTGAGCCTACCAGTAATTATGATAAAGAAAAGGATATTATTTGGGGCAATGGAAACGGAAATTTTGCAAAAGCAAAAGAAGGCGAGTTTTTAATTTTTACATCAAAAGATGCTCATATGCCGGGAATTGCTGTTGATAAACCTTCATATGTCAAAAAAGCTGTTATAAAAGTAAAGGTTCTATAAGCTTTTTGATTAAAAACAAAATAATGATATAATTTTATATAATAAATAAAAGGAAAAACCTATGATAATAAAAATGCAACAATCAGAAAATAAATTTGTAAGAAAATTAGGTTTTACTTTGGCAGAGACATTGATAGTAATTGCAATTATCGGAATAATTGCCTCCATCGTAACGCCTATGTTATTTGGTACAACAAGTGATGCTGAGCTAAAAGCAGCATGGAAAAAACAATATTCAGATCTTGCACAAGCAACAATGATGATAGTAGCAGATAACAGCGGAAGTTTAGCCGGTGCTTTTCCCGGAAATGCAGCAGGAACTGAAGATCTAAAAAATGCTTATATGGAAAAATTAAGTATTATAAAAAATTGTTCAGGAACTTCAACTTATGGCGGTACAGGAAGCGGAGTAAGTGCCGAAGGCTGTTGGCATAGTGCAGGAAACTGGTATTATTTAAATGGCACAACTCGTATAAATCTGACTTATCCCGGTGTAATATTGAATAATGGCGGATTATTGAGGTTTTTAATTGATAAATCTGACTGTACTTATTCTGCCGGGAATTATACAAGGTGCGGTTATTTTATTATTGATATAAATGGATTTAAAAAGCCAAATACTTGGGGTAAAGATATTTTTGGCGCAAGTATAACGTCAAACGCACTAATTCCATATGGAGCAAGAAATTATAATAATATATCGACAACTTGTATAGAAGACTCAACAGCAACAGATAACAATGGTTACGGCTGTGCTGCAAAATATTTGTATGAGTAAGCTAAATAATCAACAGATTTATTCACAATTTGTATATTTAGCCTTTTCAATATAAAATTTATAGTAAAGTTTAGAGTAGATTGGGATTGAAAAAATATGTCAGGGTTTCTTTTGTTTTTTGTTTCATTTTGTTTGGTATTGGCTTCATCTTATTTTTTAACCACATTCATAAAATCAGAAAAATCCCAGGACAACATACTTTACTGGATTTTTGTATCTATTTGCCAACTTATTATTACAACAGAAGCACTATCTCTTTTTACAGCTTTAACTGCGACAAATTTATTGTTATTTAATGCTATTGTATTTGTATTTTGTTTAAGTATTTGGCTGTTAAATAAAAAACCTCAAATGACTGTTTGGAATGGTGATTGGATTTCAAAAACGAAAAAAGCTGTTAAAAAAGATAAATGTCTTTTAATATTGGCTATTTTTTTTGCATTTGCAACAATTATGAGTTTTATTATTGCCATTGTTTCCCCTGCAAATCAATGGGATGGAATGGCATATCATTTGGCAAGAATTGGGTTTTGGATACAAAATCATGCAATCGGACAATATGAATCAAGTTGTATCAGGCAGTTAATTTTCCCGGTAAATTCTGAAATTTTAATGCTCTGGTCAATGATTTTTATCGGCAAAGATTATTTATGCCAGTTAGTTCAATATTTTGCTTATTTGGCAAATTTATTTATGCTCTGGAATTTCTTAGATCTTTGCAAAATTTCAACAAGAAGAAAACTCTGGGCAATTTTTATTTTAGCATCGCTTCCGACGGTAATTTTGCAATCGTCAAGCACGCAAGTTGACTTGATTTTGGCATTTTTTCTGTTCAGTTCTCTGTATTTTTTCACAAAAGGATTGTTGGAAAATAATAAAAAGAACATAATCTTCTCAGCACTTGCTTTTGCGGTTGCAATAGGAACAAAAAGCTCTATATTCTTTTTTATTCCTGCATTTGGAGCTGCATACCTGCTTTTGTCAATTAAAGCTCTCAAAAAAGATTTTTATAAGCCGATTTTATCTTTTATAGCTGCATTTATTCCGTTTTTCGTTATTTTTGCTTCTTATATGTATGTTTTGAATTATTTAAATTTTTCAAACCCGATAGGGCTTAGTTCTTATGTGAATGAACATTCTTCGAATAATATGACGTTTAGATTTATGCTAGCAAATTTTGTTCGCTATAATCTTGCGTTTATTGATTTTTCCGGCATGGATGCTGCCAAAAATATTATTGAAATTTTTATACTCTTAAAAAGTTTTTTGTTCAATTTGTTGAATTTAAGCACTTCAGACGGATTGATTCATGCAGATATTCAAAATTTTAACTTTGCAATTCATGAAAATTATTCTGTATTAGGTCCGATAGGATTTTTGATAATTTTGCCGATTTTGTATATGAATTTTATTCCAAAAGGCAATCTGTCAAACAGAAAATTGCTCATTAATATAACAGGACTTATTGGAATTATATTTTTGCTCACAATTTGTGCTTGTATGGGCTTTACTGCATGGAATCTGAGGTATTTAACGGCTTTTGCCGTAATTATATCGCCATTATTAGTTTACAGCTACGATAACAAAAAATATATAATAAAGATGATTATTGCAGTTATCGCAATTTTTTGTTTCGTCAAGATAACAACTTTTAACTATATGCGTCCTGTTTTTTATTATTTTCATCAGAATAAAAGCATTTTTGTGAATTCAAGAGAAGAAATTTTGTATTCTATAAGACAAAATAAGCGCTGTTTTTATTCAATAATGAATTTTGCTAAAAATAATATTCCCGATAATTCAAAAATTGCACTAATTTTTTCAGAAGACGATTGGTTTTATCCGTTTTTTGAAATAAATAAAACTTGGAAAATTTATTCGTTAATGTATGATAATTTGGAAAAAAAGCAAAATTATCAGGATTATGATTATATTATATTTTCAGGCGATGCTCAAAATATTTATCCATACGATGATAATGCCAAAAGAAGCATCGATTTAAATTATGATTTTAGCAAACTGCCCGAAAATTTTAAATTTGAAACATTATTAAAATCAAACCCTCGAGCAGATGGATATGATTATAAATTTATCGTTTTTAGGAAGCAGTAATTAGTTCGAAGCAAAAGCGCTAAAAACTTCTTTTTTTATTTTTTTATTTTGTTTAAATGAAATAACATCATTTTGTTGAGCATCAGTTTTTGTTGTGTTTTCATTTGCTTCAAACCGTTTTTTAAAAAAAGATGCCATTGGCGTTGCAAGGAACGGAACAACCATTCTTTTAGCAATAATTGTTGCTCCAATAAGAGGCAATATTACACAAAAGCCTGCTTTTCCTACGGTCTTGGTTTTCTTAAAGGCTCTCATGAATTCCTCAGCTGTAAAGTTTTTGCATGAACCTGTTTTTTTAATATTATTCAAAACATTTTCTAAGGTTTTATCTGAAAATAATTTTGGAGCAACATGTTTATCAAATAATTCTCCTGATTTTTTCGCCATTGGAATACCGATTGCCAATTGAGCAGCGACATTTAAAAGCCCGTTTGATAAATCCAGAGCTGCAACAAATTTTCTTTTTTCTTCAGGAATTCTTTTATTTTTTAAACTTTGAGTTACATAGTAGTAACAATTGACAGCATCTTTGGTCACACAAGAGGCAACTCCGATAATACCTGCGGCAGCTCCGGCATTAGGATTTGTCAAATATTCCATCGGTCTGCTGTTTAATATTGTATTCATTGCCTTTGAAGGAGTATAATTTTTGAATATTTTAGGAGATATTTTCATTATTTGCCTCCTTTAGATGCTTTTTTGCAGTAGCTTCAGGCATTATTTTTTCCATAATTCTAGGATATGCCCAATTAAGCAGAGAACAGGATATTGGCAACATTGCTAATGATAAACCTATTCCGGCATAATTTTTGAAGTTCTTTAAAACTGTTTGAGCATTTTTTATTTGAGTGCCAACAAGATTTTCTATTTTAACTTCTTGAAGGGCTTCTTCTAGTTGGATTTTTCTGGATTTTGCTATTTCAGATGCTTCGGTTTCGAAACATTTTTTTAGCTTATCTGCCGCTTTTTGTATTATTTTATTATTCGCATCTTTTGCTGAAAGTTTTTTGAATTCTTCTTGACCCAATTCTTTTATCAATTCGGATTTTGTATCTTTGTACATTTTGGGTCTAATAAGCTCTTCCCAAGTTGGTCCGCCATTTTTATAAGCTTCCTTGGTTTTTTTAATAGCGGTATCAAAAGCTTTATCTTGCCTTGTTTCTATTTCATATCTTAAATCTTCTTTTGTGATTTTAGGATTTTCTTTTTTTATTATGGATTTAAGGTAGGTTTTTTGAGGCTGTGATGTCAAATCAGCTTTATCAAGCTTTCCTTCGCTTGCTAATTTATCTATCCAGTTATTGAATTTTTTGTTGATTCCGACTTGGGTAGCAACCGCGATAACTGCTGATATTGGTTGTCTTAGAGCAGAATAAATAGTTGTTTCCTTATCTTCTTTTGAAAGCGGGTTAAAAGCAATAAATAAAGGTGCAACAAATGCTGTACCTACTGCTGTAACCAATATGGACATTATTTCGCCGGTATTTTTGCCTAAATTTACTAATGTTTTTGGAAGACCATCTAGATTTTTAGAAATTTCTTTTTTTAAAGCACGACTGGTAGTATATTTTGAACAACCAAAGCTAACTTTTTTATTGAGATTTTTTGAAAAAGTTTGATTTGTTGCAGAAATAAATGGTTTATTTGTAACATTTGAGGTTTTCATAGTACCCCTACTTCCCAGCTATGATGTAACTCTCTATATACAATAAAACAAATTTAAGCGAAAATTTGACTAAAAGGCAAGGAAATATAAAGTTGGGTTAAGTGTATAAAAGACGCTTTATGGTTGCTTTTTGAGCTAAAATATAATTATATAAAAAATAATGACATTGCCGGAAATTTGTTGTATAAATATTATTATTGGAATCAAAAAAGGATGATAATTGACTAATTTTAATAAAAAAACAAATATTCTCGGTTATCCCGTAGATATTATAAATAAAAATGATGCCGTTGATTTGATTTGCCGCTATATAGAACAAAAAAAATCAGCTCATGTTGTTACAATCAATCCTGAAATGATTTTTCAGGCAAACAAGAATAAGCAAACGGAGAATATTTTAAAATCAGCAGAACTTGTAATACCTGATGGAATAGGAGTTGTATTAAGTCTAAAAACAAAGGGAATTAACGTTAAACAAGTTGCAGGGATAGAATTTTCGGAAAGTTTAATTCAAAAATGTGAAGAAAATGGCTATAAAACAGGCTTTTTGGGAGCATCCGAAGATATTGTCAATGCTGCTGCAGATGAAATGTTAAAAAAATATTCTAAATTAAACATTTCTTTTATTCATGACGGTTATTTTAATGAAGAAAAAGAAACAGAAATTATTGAAAAGTTAAAAACTGTAAATATTCAAGTTTTGTTTGTAGCTCTTGGAGTTCCAAAACAAGAATTGTGGATTTCTTCTCATAGACAAGATTTTCCTCAAACAATAATGGTAGGAGTAGGAGGCAGTTTTGATGTATGGTCGAAAAAAATAAAAAGAGCCCCTGTTTTTTTTAGAAAATTTGGGTTAGAATGGTTTTATAGGTTGATTTGCCAACCATCAAGATTTAAAAGAATGTTCCCGACATTACCGTTATTTTTGGTAAAAGCACTATTGGACAGAGAGAATACCGGAAAGATACTAAGATGACACAGCAAAATTTAAGCGAGAAAGATTTGAAAGATCTTCAAATTAAATCACAAGAAGTGAGAAGAAATGTTCTCAAAATGATACATAATGCAGCTTCCGGACATCCCGGAGGAGCTTTGTCCTGTACTGATATTCTTGTAAATCTTTATTTTAAATCTATGAACCATTATTCTGATTGGGACAAAGATTCACAATGGCAAAATCGTGACAGATTTGTTTTATCTAAAGGTCATGCATCAGCAGCTTTGTATGCAGTGCTTGCAGAATGCGGTTATTTTGACAAGAAAGAGCTTTTAACATTTAGAAAATTCGGTTCAAAACTTCAAGGACACCCTTCTTTTGGGTTATTGCCAGGTGTTGAAGTTTCAACAGGCTCGTTGGGACAAGGTTTATCAATTTCCTGCGGTATTTCGTTAGGCTTGAAATTAGATAAAAAACAATCTCGAGTATATGTACTTTTAGGAGACGGCGAAACTCAAGAAGGTAGTGTATGGGAAGCAGCAATGAATGCAGCTCATCATCAGCTCAATAATTTAATAGCATTTGTGGATAGAAATAATCTTCAAATTGATGGCTGTACTGAAAATATTAAGTCTTTAAATTCAGTAAAAGAAAAATGGCAGTCATTCGGCTGGAATGTTATCGAAATTGACGGTCATAATCATCAGGAAATTTTTGATGCAACTCAAAAATCAATTGCATTAAGCAATAATAATCAAAAACCTTCTGCTATAATTGCAAATACAATTAAAGGTAAAGGCGTATCTTATATGGAAAATAATCATAACTGGCATGGAAAAGCTCTTAATGATAATGAGTTGAAAATTGCTTTAGAGGAGTTAAAAGGGTAAAAATGTTGAGTAACAAACAAATTGCAAAATCGCCGAGAGCGACTTATGGACAAATTCTCGTTGAATTAGGAAAAGAAAACCCTAATATTGTAGTTATAGATGCAGATTTGTCATGTTCCACTCAAACAAAGCAATTTGCAGATGTTTTTCCTGAAAGATTTTTTAATGTTGGTGTAGCGGAACAAGATGCGATTTGTACAGCAGCAGGTCTCAGCACTTGTGGCAAAATAGCTTTTGTCAGCACGTTTGCGATGTTTGCAACAGGTCGTGCTTGGGATCAAGTTAGAAATACTGTTTGTTATCCTAAATTTAATGTAAAAATAGTAGCAACTCATGGCGGAGTGACAGTAGGTGAGGACGGAGCAAGCCATCAGGCTCTGGAAGATGTCAGCTTAATGCGTTCTATACCAAATATGATGGTCTTTGTGCCTTCTGATTGTACGGAATTAAAAGCTATACTTAAATTTTCTGCTGAATATCATGGACCTGTTTATATAAGGGTTCCAAGAAGCTCTATGCCGGAAATTTTTGATGAAAACAATTATAAATTTGAAAATAAAGCAAAAATAATCTCGGAAGGTACTGATATTACTCTTATTTCAAACGGAGAGACCTTGATTGAAGCAATAAAAGCAAAAGAAATGCTTTCTGAAAAAAATATTTCCGCTGAAGTTATTAATTGTCCTGTAATCAAGCCTTTGGATAACAAAACAATAATACAAAGCGCTAAAAAGACTAAAAAAGTAGTAACAATCGAGAATCATTCAATAATTGGCGGATTGGGAAGTGCTATAAGTGAATGTTTGAGCGAAAATTATCCCGTGCTATTAAAAAGAATCGGCACAAATGATGTATTCGGACAAAGTGGAGAAGCATCTGAGTTAATGGTAAAATATGGATTAACAGCAATTACAATTTTTGAAAAATCTATCGAATTAATGGGAAACAACAGCTAATGATAAAATTTAATAACGTAACTAAAATATTTGGCAAGCAATGTGCTCTTGATAATATAAATCTTGATATTGATACCGGAGAATTTATTTTTCTTGTAGGTAAAAGCGGAGCCGGTAAATCTACTTTGATGAGGCTTTTATATAGGGAAGAAAAGCCTACGGCAGGTCAAGTTTATATTGGCGGAGTGAATGTTGCCAAAATAAGAAGTTCAAGAATTCATAATTTAAGAAAATGCATGGGAATTGTTTTTCAAGATTTCAAACTTTTGCCAAGACAAAGTGTTTACGATAATGTAGCTTATGTAATAAGAGCATTGGGCGTAAGCACTAAAGAAGTTGATATTCGTGTAAAAGGGGCATTGAAAGTTGTAGGACTTTATCATAAAATGAAAGCAAAGCCTACAGAACTGTCCGGCGGAGAACAGCAAAGAGTAGGAATTGCAAGAGCGATAGTAAACGGTCCTCCTTTATTAATAGCAGATGAGCCGACAGGAAATCTTGATCCTATCAGTTCTATCGAGGTTATGAAAATATTAGAGCAGGTTAACAAAAAAGGAATAACTGTTATCGTTTCAACTCATGACCATGCTATTGTAAATCATTTTAAAAAAAGAGTAATAACTCTTGATCAGGGTAGTATAATAAGAGATGTAAATTCCGGAACATATCATCAATAAAGAGATAAAAATGCCTTCAAAAGTAATTATTAAAGAATTAAGAATAATAAAAAGAATTATCGGTGAAACCGTTAAAGGTTTATTGAGTACCGGTTGGATAAATTTGGCAATAATCGGTACAATGGCTGCCATACTTAGCATTTTTGCCTGTATGCTAAGAACGACGCTTGGAATTTCTGCGTTTGTAGATAATTTGGGCAATGCTCTTGAAGTTTCTGTTTATTTAAAATCAAATGCTAATGTTGAAACAGTTGCAAAAAATATAAGACAAATCGAAAATGTCAAAGATATTCATATAATTACAAAAGAGCAGGCATGGAATAATTTAAGAAGAGAAATGGAAGTTCCAAATATCTCAAATCCACTACCTGATACTATGCATGTAAAAGTGTCTGAGCAAAAATATATTAATGATGTTATTTCTCAATTAAAAAGCATAAACGGTATTGAATCTGTCAGGTATGCACAAGACGTAGCTGAAAAAATGAGTAAAATTAATGAAGCAAGCCATATGGCAACAATTATTGCAATGTTTTTTATAGGAGGATTGACAGTTTTTATCATAAACAATACCATTTATCTTGTAATTCAATCTAGAAGCCAGGAAATTGAGATAATGAGAATGATGGGAGTTGCCAACTGGTATATAAAGGCTCCATATGTGCTTCAAGGAGCATTTTATGGTTTTATCAGTGCTTTTATCGCCTTAATTCCCTTGAATTTGCTTCAAATGTACATTTCTAATTTGGATAGTGTTTTTCAATTATCTATTTCACCTGTTATGATAAATGCAATTGTTTTGTTTATAATGTTTATAGGAATTTTTTTGGGAATTACAGGAAGCTTGATTTCTATGAAAAAATATCTTAAAGTATAAAAAAGAAAACCGAGTAGAAAAGAGTTTGAGATATGACAAAAGATATAAGAAGTTTAATAAAAGAGATGCCTGATTTGCCAACGATGCCAAACGTTGTAATTGATGCTATGAACTTAATTAAAGATCCAAAATCTAATGTAAATCAACTATCTGAAGTTATTTCCAGAGATGTTTCTTTGACCAGTCAGATTTTAAAACTTGTAAATTCGGCTTATTATGGTTTTCCAAATCAAATAACCACAATAAATAAAGCTATTGCTCTTTTGGGGTTAAAACAGGTAAATAGCCTTGTAATGAGCGTTGCAATGAAGCCTATGTTAATGACAAACTACGGAAAAGATTTGTGGGAGCATTGTATAAGATGTGCAATCGCATCTCAAATTATTGCAAAAAAATTAGGACATAAGGATACTGAAGAAGCTTTTGTAATGGGGCTTTTGCATGATATTGGCAAAACATTGTTCCAATTGTATAACAAAGCCGCTGCCGCTGAAGTTGAAAAACTTGTAAAATTAGGCGCAGACAGAATTAAAACAGAAAAAATGTTATTTGGTTTTACTCATATGGAATTAGGATCAGAGCTTGTTAATAACTGGAATTTACCATTAGTTATAAGTAATTGTGTTCGTTATCACCATGATCCACGCCAGTCTGATATGGCATCAATTGTTGGTATCGTTTACATTGCAAATAGAGTAACTCAAGAACCTTTAAAATATCCTGTTTTAGATCATGACATTATTGATATTCTTGATTTTGAAGTCACAGATCCGATGATGATTCGAGAAGAAGCATACGAAAAGAGCGAATCAATCATAAATACCCTGTCATAGAGTTTTAAAATGAATGAGTTAATAAAACATCAAGAAGACATTTATAAATGCACAAAATGTGGTCTTTGTCAGTCGGTATGCCCTGTCTACGAAGTTACAGGTCTGGAAACGACTGTATCAAGAGGATTTTTTTCGATTTTAAGCGGTATAATTAAAGGTGATTTATCTTTCAATAAAAAAACATCAAAATACCTTGATATGTGCTTAATGTGCAATGCTTGTAAGGATTTTTGCCCCAGTGGAATAAATACTGAAGAAATTATATTATCCGCAAAAAAAGTTGATTTTAATAAAAATGGCATTTCTTTTTTGAAAAAATTTTTAATTTATTGTTTTTGCAAAAAATGGATTTTAAGAACAGTCAGTTTTTTTATTAACTTTTATAAAAAGCTAAAAATCAATTATATTAGCGATTTTTTACCATTTAAAAATATAAAAATATTTAACAGATTTATAAGAGAAAATGTAAAATATAAAAAACCTGCTATTTTAAAAGGGAATTCTCGTTTAAAAATAGTGTATTTCCCCGGTTGTGTTAACAATTACATTAATCCAAGTGCTAAAAATGCAGTTAAGATTGTATTAGAAGCAAACGGCATTGATATAACTATTCCAGACTTTGAGTGTTGTGGCATCCTCGCTAGAAATTACGGTGATATAAATACTTTTAGAGATTTAGCAAAAAAAAATATTAAAAAAGTTAGCGCTGATATTGATTATTTGATAACGGATTGCGCATCCTGCGGATATGCCTGGATGGAGTACTTGAAGTATTTTGATATTCCTTTTAAAATTATTGATATTAATGAATTTTTGATAAAAGAAAATCTTGAAATTCCTGATAATTCGGGTTTTAAAGCAAAAGTCACATACCATGATCCTTGTCATTTAAAAAGAGGAATGGGAGTATCAAAAGAACCTCGAGAAATTTTGCAAAAAATTCCTAATGTTATTTTTGAAGAAATGGAAGATGCCGATAAATGCTGTGGTGCAGCAGGAACTTTTTGTGTTACAAATTCAAAAATTTCTCAAAAAATATCAGACAATAAAGCAAAAAATATAATAAAAACTGATTGTGATTATGTCTGTACTTCCTGCTCAGGTTGCACCATAGGACTTTATCAGGGATTAATCGCAGAAAAGTCAGATATTCAGGTGCTTCAAACGATTGAACTGGTTGCTGAAAACTTTTATTAAACTTATTCATACAAGTATTTTGCTGCACAACCATATCCATAATTAGTTGTTGCTGTTGAGCCTTCTATGCAACTTGTTGATGGATTAGAAAATCCTCTTGCTCCGTGTGGTATTAAAGCATTTGATGTTATATTTGCTAAAAATATATCCTTTCCGATTATATTAGGTTTTTTAAACCCATTTACATCTAAATATATATGGGCACATCTTGTATAATCTCCTGCTATATCACTACAATCTGATTTGTTTATATAAAATAATATTAAACTACCATTATTAAGGACTAAAGCAGGGTAAACAATATTTCCCAATCCTGCTCCATTTAATTTATACCAGCTATTTGCTCCATTGTGCCAACAACCTTCTTCACTTGCTCCGTCTCCTGTTCCACCCCAATTAGAAACTCCTGAGCAATTTTTTATTATATTTAATTTTGAAGCAAATGCGTTTTTTAAATCCTCACTTCCTGCCATATCTCCGGTAAAAGCACCTGCCAAAGTTCCTCCATTATCGACGACAATTAATTGTGTTGCTTGGGATAAATCACTATAAGCTTTTTTCCATGCTGCTTTTAGCTCTGCATCACTTGTTGTGCCAAATAACATCGGTGTAACTATGCTCGCTATTATTCCGATTATTGCTATTACTATCAAAGTTTCGGCTAGAGTAAAGCCTTTCATTTTATTCATTATTTATTCTCCAATTCTCATTTAATTTTTGAGTTGCTTCTATAATAACTAATTTTTGCAAATTAGGCAAGAAAAAAGGTGTAAAAAACTTTATTTACACCTTTTTCTTTTGAAAAATTTTATTTATAATTTTTAGTTTTCGATATATTCTTTTAATCTCTTGCTTCTGTTTGGATGACGAAGTTTTCTTAGTGCTTTTGCTTCAATTTGACGAATTCGCTCTCTTGTTACGCCGAATAGCTGACCAACTTCTTCAAGAGTTCTTTGTCTTCCATCGTCCATACCGAATCTTAGTCTTAAAACATCTCTTTCTCTTGGAGAAAGTGAGCATAAAACTTCTGCAAGATCTTCTCTTAAAAGTTCATGAGCAACTGTCATTACAGGCGCATCGGCTTCTCTATCTTCGATAAAATCACCTAAACGGCTGTCCTCTTCTTTACCGATAGGAGTTTCTAAAGAGAGAGGTTCTTGTGCAATTTTCACAATATCTCTTAATTTATTGACATTAACGCCCATTTCTGCTGCTAATTCTTCTTCAGTAGGTTTTCTGCTTAAATCCTGAGCTAATTTGCGAGTTACTTTTTTAAGTTTGTTAATCGTTTCTACCATATGAACAGGTATTCTGATAGTTCTTGCCTGGTCAGCAATTGCTCTTGTAATGGCCTGCCTGATCCACCATGTTGCATAAGTACTGAATTTGTATCCTCTTTCATGATCGAATTTTTCAGCAGCTCTTATTAAACCTAAGTTTCCTTCTTGAATTAAGTCTAAGAAAAGCATGCCTCTTCCGACATATTTTTTAGCAATACTCACAACTAAACGTAAGTTTGCTTGAACCAGTTTTTTCTTGGCAATTTCACCGATTTTTCCGCCTTTTACAATTTTTTGAGCCAGATTTATTTCTTCATCACCTGTTAAAAGCTGTATTCTGCCAATTTCTCTTAAATACATTCTGACAGGATCATCTAGACCAACTCCTTTAGGCGGAGTTAAATCAACAGTATCTTCATCGTCATCTTGATCATCTTTAATAAATACATCAGGCTGATCTATAACAACAACTGCTGATTGCCTGTTTATAATATCTGTTATTTGTTCGGTATCTGACATTTGCGTAAACCCATTACTTTCTTTTGTATATTCTACCTGTTCTACCATATCTAAGATTGCTTTATCCCTTTTTGATTTTTTTGTCATTTAGTGGTCTCCAATCTTCTGTTATATTTTTGTTTTATTTGCTCCCTAACTTTATATTGAAGCTGTAAGGATGATAATTCATCACTATTTGCTTCTTTATACTGAGATTGTAATTCTGATTGCTGTTCTAATCTTAATGATTGCTCTATGCAAGCTATATTTTCCCGAATGTACAATTTTAACATATCTGAATTTAAACATTTTTTATCGTCCAAGGAAAAAATAATATCAGAAATTGTTTTTTTGATTTCTTCTTCATCTGCCATTTTATTTAACAGTATTTTTGCTAAATCTTTTATATTATCAGCTTCTTTGATTATTTTTTCAATTTCTTCTTTTATTCTAACAAAAATTTTCTCAGTAAATCGTACCTCCTTTAAGTATTCTTTTATTTCTATACAAGAAAAGTTTTCTCCTTCTATAAAATACAAACCCAATAAATTTTTTTGCGCTAAAACATCCTTTTTTGAAGATTTTTTTACAATTGGCTGATTAACCATTGGCATAAGGGTATAATCGTTTTGTAACCTATTAACCTCCTTGCTCAAAGATTCTTCATCTATTTTTAATCTTTCTGCTACTAACTTCACATATTCATTTTTTATAATTGAATTTTTGATTTCAGAAAGTATCGGAATAACCCCCTGTACTAATTTTGCCTTATCTTGAGGCGATATAATTTCATCCTTTGTATTCATTATCCTATTTATTTGATAATCTATCAACAACGGTGATTTTTCTATTAAGTTTTTATATTTTTCAGCGCCTTCCGTTCTTATATACTCATCAGGATCTTTGCCCGAACCTATTGTAACAACACGAATTTCACATGCTGATCTGTCGTTTATTGTTTTTAATGAGGCAAAATTTTCATCAAACTGTTTTATTTGTCCAAGACCTTCAAATGTTGTTTTAATAACCTCAGCATTGCGATTGGTCGCATTTTGACCTGCTAAATCCATATCAAACGCTAAATAAATACGTCTTGAATCCGTATATCTTGCCAATAATTTTATATGTTGATCCGTTAATGCCGTTCCTGAAGAGGCTACGACATTCTTTATGCCGTTAATATGAGCGGTTATAACATCAAAATAGCCCTCCATAATTATAACGGCATCATTTTCTTTGATGAAATCTTTTGCTTGATATAAACCGTACAAAATTCTGCTTTTATTGTAAGCAGGAGTATCCGGTGAGTTTAAATACTTTGGATTTTGTCCTTCATCTAATGCTCTTGCTCCAAATGCAACAATATCACCTTTTTCATTATGAATAGGAATCATTAAACGATTTCTGAATCTATCCACATAGCCTTTTCCATTTGATTTTTGAGAAACAAGACCTGCATTATTTAAAGCATCAATCGAAATCTTATGTTTTCCCAATAAATGATTAATCAAACTATCTGCACTTTGTTGCGAGTATCCTAAATTATATTCTTTTATAATTTCTTCTGAAATATTTCTTTTAGCCAGATACTCACGAGCTTTTCCGGCTTCTGAAGAATTCAAAAGCATATCAGTATAAAAATCTGTTGTTTTTTTGTTTATTTCATAAATTTGTTTTTTGATTTCTGTTTTTTCAGCAGATTGACCAAACATAGGCAATGGCAGACCGAATTTTTCCGCCAATTCAATCATTGTTTCCATAAAAGAACTGTTGTTGATTTTCATAAGAAAACTAATAGCATCTCCACCTTCACCACAGCCAAAGCATTTGAAAATGCCTTTTTCGGCGTTTACAGAGAATGACGGAGTTTTTTCATTATGAAAAGGACAGCATCCCCAATAGTTTCGACCTGATTTTTTCAGTACAATATGCTCTGAAATCACTTCCAGTATATCTAATCGGGATTTTATTTCTTCTATTATATCTGTATTATTCGATGTTATCATTAAATCTAACTTTTTAATCTACTTGCTATACTAACTACCGTAAAAAAAATAATTGCTACTTATACACTTTTTAAGTTTTAAAATTACAGTCTCCTTGCCATGAAGTCGGAACAAACAAATCTTTAAACTTTTGAATAGCATACCTGTCAGTCATTCCGGCAATGTAATCAGCTGCGATTCTTTCTATAGGCTGATTTATGTATTCAGGCATTTGACTTAACAGTTCTTTATTTTTTATAAAATATTCAAATAAACTTTCTATTATATTTTTTGCTTTATAATCCTCGGATTTTGCGGAAGAATCCACATAAATATTCTCAAACATCCATTTTCTGATGCTTAACATATGTTCAAGACATTCAGGGGAAACAGAAATTTCATGCTTGTTTTGGCTATTTTTAACGATATCAATAACCATATATGAAATTCTGCTGCTTTTTGTATCGCCAAAAAAGCGCAAACTTTCTTGAGGCAGATCAGATTCTTTTATTAAACCTGCTCTTATTGAATCGTCAATATCATGGTTTAAATACGCTATTCTGTCCGCAATTTTAACAATTTGACCTTCAAGTGTATTTGGTTTAACTTTGCCGGTATGGTTCAAAATTCCGTCAATAGTTTCTGTAGTAAGATTAAGTTTTTCAATAATTTTAACAACCCTAACGCTTTGTTCGTTATGTTTAAAACCACCTTCTAAAAGATTATTCAAAACACTTTCTCCGGCATGACCAAATGGAGTGTGTCCCAAATCATGCCCGAGAGCAATAGCTTCGGTTAAATCTTCGTTAAGTCTTAAAGCCCTCGCAATAGTCCTTGAAATTTGCGAAACTTCAAGAGTATGAGTCATTCTGGTTCGATAGTGATCGCCAACAGGGGAAATAAACACTTGAGTCTTATGTTTTAATCGTCTAAAAGCCTTGCAGTGAAGGATTTTATCTCTGTCTCTTTGATATTCGGTTCTCAAAAGGCAAGGTTCTTCAAAAATCTCTCTTCCTTTGCTATTGATGCTTTTTGCAGCAAAATTGCTTAAATAATTTTGCTCAAAATCCAAATATTGGTTTTTTATATCTTCTAAATCTGCTATTACTTGCACTAAAAATATCCTTATTCAAAAGGTCGTTTTTGAGTTATAGCAGAGGGTTTGGCGTATATAGGCTTTTTTAAATCAATTAATTCTAAAATTGTTTCAATCCTTAGTTGCCCGCCTCTGAGCCCAATTTACATCAGTTGTGGTATTATAGCAAACAAGTGTAACTTTTGCACTAATTTTAGAAAAATCAATAATTAAATGTTAAATTTCTTAACATTTTCAAATCCCTTATTATAATTGAATTTTGGAGAGTTTGATAAAATTTATTAAAAAATTTATAAAAGTTTTTAATAAATGTGCCGATAAAGTAAGAGGATTAGATTATCTAAGCTAGAATGAGTTAGTTTTCGCCAAAACGGACAAAGCCCGATTTTACCGAAAACGTTGCTTCCGGCTTACGCAACCGGTTTAAAAAGATTTATTCATTTAATCGTTATTTATTAAAACCGGCACACTAACAATTTTCAGTCAAAAAGGAAGGTTAAATATATGTCCACAGAAGGAATTATGGGAGAACAGGATTTGAAAAACCCAAGAGAAATATTCGAAAATGACCCTATGGAAGAGATTTTCGCCCTTAATATGGGTGAGTTTTTAACGGAGCATTTGATTTCACAGGAACTTTTGGAAAAAATTTCATCATCCACATCTGATGAGAAAAAAATAAGCGGTCTTAAAAATCAGCTAAAAGAACTTATTTCTATTTATTCATTGGATAAAACCCTGACTTTGCTTGGTTTTAATAGTGAAGATGATTTTATTATATACAATTCGATTGCAAAAACGCTTTCTCAAATGTTGGAAGTATTTACCTGCAGTATTTGGCTGACTCCGGAATGTTTGAACAATCCTAATGACAGGCTTATTTTGGCTGGATGTTCCGAAGATAGGCTTGAAAATTCATCTTCAAAATTGATGGACTATGTTAACGATACTTTTTCTTCAAAAAAAATACTTTACCTGAAAGAAGGAAATAAAAGTATTCTTAGCGTCCCTATGTCAGGAAATGCAGGAGATGTAGGCGTTATTTATATTGAAAACGAAAACAATGAAATTCCTCAATCATATATTGATTTAATAAAAGTGACTTCAAAACTTTTTGTGACTTCTATGAGGTTTAAAGACTTAATTGCTGAAACTGAACTTATTCTGCTTGATGATTTCGTTACAGTAATGGAATTACGCCAATTGCGAGCTGAATTAACAGCTATAATAGGTGATCTCGGTGATGAACAGCAGATGTTTGTTGAAGCTATTGCAACAGCAGCAAATGTTAAAGGGCAATATGAAAAAGAACATTCTCTAAAAGTTGCTCAAATTGCGAAAAATATTTGCTCTCATTTAAAATTAAATGAAAAAACGTCAGATTTGGTTTATTATGCAGCAATGCTTCAAAATATAGGAAAAATAACTTTGCCGGAAGAAGTTTTCTCCAAAAAAGGTGAATTATCTTCCGAGGATTGGAAAAAACTTCAAAACCACCCGAATATCGGTGTTAGTTTGCTTATGAAGATAAATTTCTTGTCTGAAGTTATTCCCTACATTCATTATCATAAAGAAAGATGGGACGGAAAAGGTCAACCTGAAGGATTATCAGGATACAGTATACCGTTTGGCTCAAGAATAATTGCAGCAGCAGATGCTTTTCAGGCATTAATATCAGAAAGACCGTTTAGAAAAGCTCTTTCTACACAAGAAGCTCTTGATGTGATGAAAAAAGAATCCGGCATCAAATGGGATCCTGCTGTAGTAGATGCATTGGTTGAAATAGTTTAATAAGAAATAATTCAGTTAGGGAACCCATCTTACAAATTTTATTATCGAATTAGTTGACATATACAATCCTGAACTTGCGAGTCTTACAAGGCTGGGTATTCGAAGAGTACGCTACTCATACAAATACTTCGCAGAACAGCCATAACCTTGATTATCTGTTGCGGTAGATCCTTCTATACAATCTGTCGATGGAATATAAAATTCCCTTGCACCATA
>JAQUYY010000145.1 GCA_028691575.1 Candidatus Gastranaerophilales bacterium | reverse complement strand
ATACGCGCGAGGTCGTAGATATCACCGAACTCAACACAAAAATCGCCAAGATTGTCGACCGGCAAAATGAACTCCGCGCCGCGATTGATGAGATCGTGGCGGATATTGAGGGAAAATAATATGGAAAGAGTCCCACTTATAAATTTAACTAAAAAATCAGCGCGGAATTTTTTTCTTGAGTCTGAATCTTATTGTAGTATAGATTTGCCAGAGTACTTTAATTTTAAGATTTGGTTAACAGAGATTAGTAAATTTACTGCCGGTTTCGATATCTCAAAGGCTCAAGAGGAAAACACGTCTTATATTATCTATAATAATAAGGATGGCAAGTATGCGTGGAGAAAGTTTCAATTCATACATCCAATCGTTTATCTTGAATTGGTAAATAAAATTATAGATAATTGGGAATTTATTCAAAAACACTTCAAAGCCAATCAGGTTGATAAAATACATTATTGTCCTATATTCAAAAAAGAATCTAAGCACAAAAAACAAAAAAAGACCCAAATACTTTCTTACTTAGAGGATATTGAAAAAGAAAGTATAAAGAAATCGCTAAAGTTTAGATACATGTCTAAGCTTGATATTACTGATTGCTACTCGTCAGTGTACACACATTCGGTTGCATGGGCTCTACACACGCAACAAGTTGCTAAAAATAATAGAAAAAACAGATTTACCCTAAGAGGTAAAAAAACTGATTTACCATTAATCGGCAATGATGTAGATTTTTTGTTGCGTGCGATGCAGGGAGGTCAAACAAATGGAATTCCGCAAGGCAGTATTTTGATGGATTTTATTGCTGAAATAATTTTGATTTATATAGATAAACTACTAGGTGATAAATTGTTTTGTGAAAAAATTATTGAATATGAGATTGTAAGGTATCGCGATGATTACAGAATTTTTACAAAAGAAAAAAACGATAATGAGAAGATTATAAAAATTTTATCTGAGATTTTAATTGATTTTAATTTTAGATTAAACACAAATAAGACAGAAATTGGCGAAGATATAACATTAATGTCTATTAAAAAAGACAAGTTGGATAATATAATTTATCATATTGGAACCGATAAGGAGATAGATGTTTATAGACTCAAAAGGCTTTTGTTGGATGTTTTAAATATTTCAAAAATTTATCCAAATTCTGGGTTTATTTTAAAGATGCTCCAACATTTTAATCAAAGAAAATTCTATAATAAAAATATAAATTGGTACAAAAAACAGATTGATCTTCTTATAACGATTTTGCTCGATATTGTCGCTAGTAATCCAAGGTGCTTTGCTGTTGTTTGTGTAAGTATTTTTAATTTATTACCTAAACTTGAAAAAAATAAGCAGAAATATTTTGTTGATACGATTTATCGAAAATTAAAAGGCATAAACAATATTGGATATAATGAGATTTGGTTGCAAAGAAGCCTTTATAAGGTTGATAAAAGTAAGGGCTACGAAGATAAAATATGTAATGTGGTTTCTGGCACGCAAAATGAAAGTATATTCGGCAATCATTTTATAACCGACCCACAACTAAAAACCTTACTAGATAAAAATAATTTTATAAATAAAAGCAAGTTGTCTAAAATGCCAAAAATTCCAAAAGAAAGTGAAGTTAATATTTTTGCTAATTCGGACTTAATATGACAACCCGCCAATCGAAAATTGAAAAATTAATCGCGGAACTCTGCCCGAAAGGAGTGGAGTTTAAGGATCTGGGAGAATGCGCTTCAATCAAAAGAGGTAGACGAGTTACAAAAAGCGAATTAAGTCCAGAAAAAAGATATCCTGTTTATAGCGGTGGTGTAACTCCTATGGGTTATTTTGAAAAACACAACCAGCATGTTAACACAATTACGGTTGTGAAATATGGAACAGCCGGGTTTGTGAATTTTATTACAGAAGATTTTTGGGCAAATGATGTTTGTTATTGCATTAAACCTAGTGACGCATTAAATAATAGATATTTATTTTTCGTATTAAAAAGTAAACAAGATTTTATTCAGTCGCAAGCAACAAATGCTATTCCTGCTCATTTACCAATAGAAGCAATTCTAAGCATCAAAATCCCTATCCCGCCCGTTGCAATCCAAGAAGAAATTGTCAAAATTCTTGATAGTTTTACCGAGCTGGAAGCAGAGCTGGAAGCAGAGCTGGAAGCAAGAAAGAAGCAGTATGAGTATTATAGAGGAAAACTCTTAGCATTTAACGAGAGAGAGAGAGAGTAAGATGGGCTAAACTTGTGGATGTTGCGGATTATTCAAAAAATAGAATTGCCGCTAATGAACTAAATGTTGAAAGTTATGTTGGAGTAGACAATTTATTGCAAAATAGACAAGGTAAAACGATTTCAAGTTATGTCCCCAAAATTGGAAAACTTACCTGTTATGAAGTCGGCGACATTTTGATTGGCAATATTCGTCCGTATCTTAAAAAGATATGGATAGCAACAAATGTTGGCGGAACAAATGGCGATGTTTTGGTTATACGAATAAACGAAACGGAGAAAAATAATTTGAGTTCTAAGTTTTTATATCACCTGTTAGCTTCCGATAGTTTCTTTAATTACAATATGCAAACCGCAAAGGGTGCAAAAATGCCGCGAGGAAATAAGATAGCAATAATGAAATATAAAATCCCAGTCCCGTCGCTCGCCGCACAAAATCGTATCGTTTCAATTCTTGATAAATTTGACGCGCTTGTGAATGATATTTCAATCGGTTTGCCGGCGGAACTTTCGGCTCGCAGACAGCAATATGAATATTATCGGGGGAAACTTTTAACATTTAAGGAGAAGGAATATGCCAATAAATAACAAACCCACCTCCGCCAAGGCTTCGGCGGGCAGATACAATTTGGTCGCGGAAAATCCGCAGAGTACGGTGGTGGCGGAATATATGCCGGTGTTTGCGGATCGTGTTGCGGATTATCAGGGCGAGGCGGCGCTGGAGCGGGCGTTTATAGAACAGCTGGAAACGCAGGCGTATGAGTATATTAAAATCGGTTCCGAGGCGGATTTGATTTTGAATTTGCGGCGGCAGTTGGAAAAACTCAATGATTTTATTTTTACCGATGCCGAATGGGAAAGATTTTTCAAGTCCGAATTGGCGAATCCCAATCAAAGCATTGAGGAAAAAACCGCGACGATTCAGGAAGACTACATCAAAAATTTGACGCGCGACGATGGGGCGGTGAAAAATGTTTATTTGATCAAGAAAGATAACATTCACGACAACAGTTTGCAGGTTATCAATCAATACGCGATTGATGATGGCGCGCGCGCCAATCGCTATGATGTGACGGTGCTGGTCAATGGTTTGCCTTTGATTCACATTGAGCTGAAACGCCGCGGCGTGGCTTTGCAGGAAGCCTTTAACCAGATCAACCGCTACCAGCGCGAAAGTTTTTGGGCGCAAAGCGGCCTTTTTGAATATGTCCAGCTTTTTGTCATTTCCAACGGCACGCATACCAAGTATTACAGCAATACCACGCGCCGGGAGCATATCAAAGAAGCTAATGAAGGCGCGGCCAAGAGCGGCCGGCGCATCGGCAATAGTTTTGAATTTACCAGCTGGTGGGCCGACGCGGCTAACCGTCCGATTACGGATTTAATGGATTTTGCCAAAACTTTTTTTGCCAAGCATGTGATCTTGAATGTTCTGACCCGTTATTGTGTGTTTACCACCGATCATTTGCTTTTGGCGATGCGGCCCTATCAGATCGTAGCGACCGAGCGGATATTGAAAAAAATTGAAATCAGCACCAATTATAAAAAACTTGGCACTGTGGAAGCAGGGGGTTACATTTGGCATACTACCGGATCGGGCAAAACTTTAACCAGTTTCAAAACCGCGCAGTTGGTCAGTAAATTACCGTATATAGACAAAGTGATTTTTGTTGTTGACCGTAAGGATTTGGATTATCAAACCATGCGAGAATATGACAAATTTGAGAAAGGCGCGGCCAACAGCAACACCAGCACCGCGGTTTTGAAAAAACAGCTTGAAAATCCGAACGCGCGCATTATCATCACCACCATCCAAAAATTGGATCGGTTTATTTCTCGCAATGCCGGGCACACTGTTTTTGACGGCCATATTGTGTTGATATTTGACGAGTGCCATCGCTCGCAGTTTGGCGATATGCACGCGGCCATTGTCAAAGCGTTTAAAAATTATCATCTTTTTGGGTTCACCGGCACGCCGATTTTTGCCGTTAATGCTTCTTCGGGCGGGCGGGCGGATTTCAAGACGACCGAACAGGCATTCGGCGAGAAATTGCACACCTATACCATCGTGGATGCGATTGCCGACCGGAATGTTTTGCCGTTTAAAGTTGATTATGTTTCCACGGTGCGCGAAGCCGAAGATATTGAAGATAAAAAAGTCAGCGACATTGATCGCGAAGCGGTGCTGGCGGCGCCGGAACGGTTGGCGAATATCGTCGGTTATATTCGCGATCATTTTGACCAAAAAACAAAACGGAACAGTTTTTATAAATTAAAAGATCGGCGGCTTGCCGGATTCAATTCTATTTTTGCGACTGCCTCAATTGAAGCCGCGAAAAAATACTATGCCGAATTTAAAAAGCAATTAAAGGATATTCCAAGCGATAAAAAGCTCAAAATCGCGTTGATTTACAGCTTTGGCGCAAACGATGAAGACGCCGACGGAATGATTGACGAAAATTCGGAAGATACGAGCGGATTGGATGTAAGCTCCAGAGAATTTTTAGATGGCGCGATTGCTGATTATAACGAAATGTTTGGCACTTCTTATAACACCTCATCCGATAAATTCCAAAATTATTATAAAGATGTAAGTTTGCGGGTGAAAAACCGCGAAATTGATATTCTCATCGTGGTTAATATGTTCTTGACCGGCTTTGACGCGATCACGCTCAATACGTTGTGGGTTGATAAAAATTTGCGTTTGCACGGCCTTTTGCAGGCATACTCGCGCACCAATCGTATTTTAAACAGCGTAAAAACATTCGGCAATATCGTTTGTTTTCGCAATTTGGAAAAGGCGACCAATGAATCCATCGCGCTTTTCGGGGATAAAGAGGCAGGCGGCATCGTGCTTTTGAAGGCCTACGCCGATTACTATAACG
>JAQUYY010000144.1 GCA_028691575.1 Candidatus Gastranaerophilales bacterium | reverse complement strand
TTCAACAAAAAAATAAACTTGAATTATTATCTATCTCTAATAATCCCTTTTTGTATTTTAGCGAGTGAAATCTTCATTTTGACTAAAACTTCATGATACGTTAACCAGAACTGGATGATACTTTATACAAGGGTATACCATACAGCAACACTGCTAATGGATGGCACAGTACTTATAACTGGTGGTGGAACAAATACTGCAGAAATATATTATCCAAATAAAAATAAATTTATTGGAATTTCCCCAATGCATTATAAAAGAAAAGGTCATACGGCTACACTTATGAATGATCAGATGGTAATGGTGGAACAGCTTCAAAAACTATTAATTTAACAATTAATGAAGCAGTCCTTGCTTACTATGGAACGTCCGGTAATGATACTTTGCAAGGTGTAGCTTATAGTGAAGAATTTTATGGTTATGAAGGAGATGACACTATTTATGGTGGTGCCGGAGATGATGTAATATACGGAGGGAATACAACTTATAGTAAGGTAATTCTAAAATGTGGGGAGCGATTGTAGCTGGATTGGCATTAATTGCTGGAGTTATCTATTACTTTAAGAATAAAAGTAAGAATGACAAACCTATTGCTCAATCTCCTGAAATTCCACAACAACAATACTACCAACCTCAAATATACTCTCAATCAAATCAAATTAATAATACTAACCCATTTTTTGTAAAAACTAACTATAATGTAAATAATGACATATTTAAAAATTTCATAAAAACATAATTTGCATTTTAACCAAAACTTTATGATACGTTAACCAGAACTGGATGATACTTTATAGCTAAAAACCTCTACTTTCAGACTTCGTATCCTGTTAGTAGAGGTTTCGCATATTTTTCAATTTATTTCAAAAAATCAGTTTTAGGCTTAGATAATACATATTAATTTGTATATATGCTCAATAAAGAGTTTGTGTTATTTAACTCTCGGATTTTTTTGATAGCTTTTATTTCGGTTTGCCTAATGCATTCTTTAGTTACGCCCAACAATTTTCCAATTTCCTCTAGTGTCCTTGACCTGAAATTATTTAGCCCATATCTCATCATTATTACGTCACTTTCTCGTTTTTTAATTTCATCTAAAATGGTATTTATATCTCTTTTTAACTCATTATACTCAGCATTTTTTTCTATAGAAGTATTCTTATCTGCCAGTGTTTCTAATAGAGACATTGATTTTTCATTATTATCATCACCTGAATTTTCCAGAGAAATACCGATATTAAAAGCATTTAAATACTTTTCAATTTTATCAACGGAAATATTCATTTTTTTCGCTACATCACTTGTCATAACAGGGGTTTTGGATTTTTTTTCAAGCTTTTCTTTTAATTTTTTATATTTAAAAATAGTCTCTTGAATATACACAGGAACTTTCATGCAATATGTCTGCTCTGAAATAGCCTTGTGAATTGATTGTTTTATCCACCAGGTCGCATAGGTATTAAATCTGTAGCCAAGTTTATAATTGAATTTTTCAATCGCAATTAATAATCCGATATTTCCTTCTTGTATCAAATCAGCAAATGTTAAACCTCTGTTAATGTAATTTTTAGCAATGCTGACAACCAGCTTTAAATTAGATTTTATCAGCAATTCTCTTGCTTTTTTATCCCCTTGAGCCATTTTTTTAGCGATTAAAATTTCTTCCTTTTGATTTAAAACTTTATTTTTAGAAATCTCTTTAAGATAAAAATTAATAGGCTCTTCACTAATCATAAAAGATGTTCTTTTGGCAGGATAATGAAACCCTTTTAGGGTGGATGAACTTCTTTGCATACTTACTCCTTTGTTAATTTAAAAGATAAAATTAAGAAACATTAAATATTTAATAAAAAAATTTAATGCATAATTTTAAATCTTTTAAATTAAAAACAACAATACAACCAAAATAGGGATGCTTAAACCTAACTTAATTCAACAAAAGTATATACTTTGTATATATCTTATGGTATCATCTGTTCTTTACTTCGTCAATCCTTTTATTAAGTTATATTAAAATAAAGCTTAACTTTTTGGGATTTCTGTAATATTTCTTAATGTTACAAATAAAAAATATTTATTGATATACAAAAATACCTCTTGACAAAAAGTTCGGTTTGCCGTACTTTTATATCAGGAAATAAAGTTCGGCTTGCCGTACTTTGTAAGGTTAATACAAAACAATAGGATTCTTAAGGCAAAAATGAGTATAGATTTATCAGAAAGTTTAGAAAATTATTTGGAAGTTATATATAATTTATCAACCCCGAATAAATCCGCAAGAGCCGTTGATATAGCTAAAAAACTTAATGTCGGCAAATCATCGGTTACTGATGCTATTAAAATTTTAGCTGTAAAAAAACTTGTAAAACATGCGCCTTACTCAGGGATTTCTTTAACAAAAAAAGGGGCAGAAATAGCCAAAGAAGTTGATAAAAAGCATAAAGTTTTATTTAATTTCTTAGGTAAAATACTTGGTGTTCAAGAAGCAGAAGCTATTGAAACAGCTTGTAAAATGGAGCATTATCTTTCGCAAGATGCTTTTAGCAAGCTGATTTCTTTTGTCGAATTTACACAATCACATTCTTGCTGTGATAAAAGTTTTTTAGAAGAATTTGGAAAGTTTTTTAGAGCTAAAAAAGGATATGAAAAAAATGGAGATAAGTAGCTGCAATTATTGCAGTAAGAAATGTTTAAAAAATAAAAATGAATTAAATATAGCAATAATAGGCAATCCAAACGTAGGAAAAACTTTAATTTATAATTCATTGACAAAAATTTACTGTGATGTGAGCAATTTTCCCGGTACAACTATTGCCGTAAAAAAATGCAAAATTGGCTGTAATACACTTATTGATACTCCCGGAGTTTATAGTATCAGTGATTATACCGACGACGAAGTGTTAACCCGAAAAATTTTCCAAAATGCCGATGCAGTTATAAATGTAGTAAGTGCATTAACTTTAGAGAGAGATTTATTCTTAACTTTGCAAATTGCAGATTTGGGCAAACCTTTTATTCTAGTTGTAAACCAAACTGATGAAGCAATTAAACAAGGTATAAATATTAATTTTAAAAAACTTGAAGATATTTTAGGAATAAGAGTAATAGAAGCATCAGCCATCAAGAAAATCGGTATTCCGCAGATTATGTGTTTTATAAATGAGCAAAATTTCAAAGAAAGTACTTATAAAACCCCCATTATTTATAAAGAAAAGAAGGATAATAATTTTATATATAACGTAGAGTCTCAAAATCCTATTGATAAAGAATTTAGAGAAAAAATATATATTGAAAGACAATCAGCGGTTGAAAATATTGTTTCTCAAATAAATATTGACGAAAAGGAATTTGATTTTTCAAAATCTCTGGGCAATTTTTTACTAAGTCCGATTGGAGGTTTTATTATTGCAGCTGTTGTGCTGTATGCTTTGTATTTGATAATTGGAGTATTTGTTGCAGGAGTTTTAGTGGATAATTTTTCTGATTTTATAGATAAAACATATGTTGGTTGGATAACTCAAATCATTAATGGAACAGGATTTTCTCCATTTATCAAGGAATTTTTGGTTGGAGAAAACGGTATCTTAATAATGACAGTTTTAATGATTTTTGGCATTCTATTGCCTCTGGTTTGCGGGTTTTTCTTATTTATGGCAATTCTTGAAGACACAGGATATCTGCCAAGATTAGCTGTTTTATTAGACACTACTTTATCAAAAATCGGATTAAACGGAAAAGCTGTTATTCCTGTATTATTGGGGTTTGGATGTGGAACTATGGGAATTATTGCAACAAAAATGCTCGATTCAAAAAAAGAAAAATCTATTGTTATTACTTTGCTTGCCCTTGCTGTTCCATGTTCTCCTCAAATAGGTGCTATCATTGCTTTAATTGCATCTACCGGTATGTTTTATGTTTGGGTACTTTATATAGCAATAGTTTTCGCTGCAATGGTTGCAATCAGTACAATATTGAACAAATTAACCAGAGGAAAAGCAACTGATTTAATAATTGATATTCCTCCGATGAGAATGCCTAATATCAAAAATGTTTATAATAAATTGGTTTTCAAAACAAAAGATTTTATATTTGAAGCTGTACCGTTATTTATAATTGGTACAGGGATTATCTCTATTTTGCAGGCTATGGGTGCTCTTGCAAAATTACAAAAATTATTAGAGCCGATAACTATAAATTGGTTAAATTTACCTGTAGATTTTACTAACGTATTAATTGCAGGAATAATACGAAAAGATTTTGGAGTAACTATGGTTTTAGACTTTGCAGAAAAGCTATCACCTCTTCAAATATTAATTTCATGCCTTGTGGCTACATTTTTTGTCCCTTGTATTATGGCAATGATAGTTATTTTTAAAGAAATGGGTAGCAAAAAAGCTTTATTGATATGGCTTAGCTCTTTTACATTTGCTATTGTAGCAGGAACAATATTAACAAGAATTTTAGATTTAATTATGTGAGATAAAATGAATACAATAAGAGCAATCGGAAAAACTTTAGATCAAAAAATTTTAATAGGAAAGCTAAACAATGTTGTACCTAGAGTTCTTACGGCTTCAGCTGTGATTTGTACTGTCAGCAATACAATTCAGGCACCTTCTGATGAAAAGAAAAGTATTTTTATAAAAAATGTCTGCATTTGGAGTGGGACAATATTATCTGCATTAGCCGCAACAAAAGTTTTAAATAAAAATACACCTCTGAAAAATATTGTAAACGGTCAAAAACAAATCGTCGAAAACTTTGTTGGAACTAATACGCTAAAAGACACGTCTGTAAAAAATATATTAGAAAAAGCAAAAAGCAAGGTTTTAAGCCTAAATGAAGTAAAAATTTTGTATAACAATTTAGACAAAACAGAGAAAGGAAGTGAATTTCTTGAAAAATTAATTCCATCACCCATAGCTAAAAACTTTAAAGAAGAAATAAAAGAAGTCGGCAAACTCTCTATTTTAGGGCTTCTTCCTGTAACGGGCGGAGTATTAGGAGGAATTTCCGGAGATAAATTGATTGAAAAAAATTGGATTAAAAAGATACCTAACAAAATAAAAGAAGGATTTTATCAGTATTTTGCCAATATATTTCTTTGTAATGTAGGTGCAATAGGTGCTTTATCTTTAATGAAAAATGTAAAATCAAAATCCGTGAAAATGGCGGGTA
>JAQUYY010000143.1 GCA_028691575.1 Candidatus Gastranaerophilales bacterium | reverse complement strand
ATGCCGTTAACTGCGAGGTTTGACTATTTTTCAAGGCGAGAGTAACTCGAGCCGTAGTAGTCCGTTCCGGACGCCATTTTTCAGCCATCGCCTCAGCTCTGGCGAAAAAGAAGGCAAATGTCCCATGTGGGCAAGAGAGCGAAACCAAGTTAGGAGGCTAGTTCTTCTTTTAATTTTTCTATATGTAATTTTATTTGCTCTGTTTGACTTGATTTATTTTCTAATTTTAAAAATTGCTGAAATGCTCTTATAGCTTCTTCTGTTTGATAATTTTTTTCATAAGCATATCCTAAATTGGTATATGCAGATGAAAACTTAGAATCAATAGAAATCGCTTTTTGATACATTTTAATAGCTTCATCAAGTTCGCTTTTGCAGTAATATGCTAAGCCCAGCTGATTATATGCTTTTGCAGATTTACTGTTTGTTTTAAGAACATTTCTGCAATATGCAACAGTTTTTTCCCAATTGCCTTTTTTGGCATAACATATTGCTATTCTATAATTTGCTTGTTCATTGCCTTCGTCAACTTCTAAAAATTGTGTATACACTTCTATTGCTTTGTCAATGTTTTCGTCTTCATCGCCCTGGTCACTTTTCTGGTCATAAGTATATGCGATAGCAAATTTTATTTCCTTATTATCAGGATCTATTTTTAATGCTTTTTCTAAATTTTCTAATGCTTCGTTAAAATTGCCCATATCCACATTTGCCATAGCAATTCCGTATAAACAGTCGCTATCTTCGTTATTTTTCAAATTTAATGCTTTTTGATAATATTCAATAGCTTTTTTCGAGTTATTTTTGCTGTGATGTAAAAGTCCTAAATTATAATAAGCATCCCCGTCATTTGGAGTCATTTGTATAACTTTATTGAAATTTTCTTCAGCTTCTTTATCTTGTTTTAATTCCAAATAAGACAATGCTAAGTTGTAATATATTTCAGGCTTTTCAGAATTTAGCTGCAATGCTTTTTTAAAAAAATCAACAGCATTTTTGTATTTTTGAGTACTATATGAATCAATACCTTTATTATAAAGAGATTCATATCTGAGGCTTTTATGGTATTTTAATGCAAAAAAAGCCCCAACACCAATTATTATAACTAAAATTATAATTCCAATGATTGCCGGCATTTCTTAATTCCATTTTGTATTTATTTTTAAGTTTACCACAGAATTTAGTTTTTTTTACATATTAATTTTGAAATTTTTTATTACAAAAAACAGAGGTTTTATGCCTCTGTTTTTAAATTATTTATTATTGGGTCAAAATTTTGACTCTCTCGAGATTTTGCTTGTTTCTGCCGAATGGTATTTCATCAGCCATTAAATGGAGTGGTAATACCCTATTAGTGCAGCTTAGCTCCTACATCATGCCCGGCATTCCACCCATTGCTCCCATATCAGGCATTCCTAAGCCTTTGCCTTCTGACGGAGCTTCTACAACAGCTGCTTCTGTCGTTAACAACATAGATGCAACTGATGCAGCGTTTTCAAGAGCACTTCTTGTAACTTTTGCAGGATCTACAATTCCGGCTTTAATCATATCAACATATACATTATTTAAAGCGTCAAATCCTTCGTTACCGCCAAGTTCTCTTACTTTTGCCGCAACTACTTCACCGGAAACACCTGCGTTTTCTGCAATTTGTTTAAGAGGCGCATCAAGCGCTCTTAACAAAATTTCAACGCCTGTTTTTTCATCAACGCTACAACATTTGCCGATTTCACATTTTGACATTTTTTCTTCAAGAACTTTTGCTGCTTTTATTAAAGCAACACCGCCACCTGCAACAATACCTTCTTCAATAGCTGCTCTTGTTGCATTTAGAGAATCTTCGATTCTTAATTTTTTCTCTTTCAATTCGGTTTCACTAGCTGCACCAACTTCAATAACAGCAACTCCACCTGAAAGTTTAGCTAAACGCTCTTGTAATTTTTCTTTATCATATTCACTGTCAGAAGCCTCTATTTGAGCTTTAATTTGTTTAACTCTTTCAGCAACTTTAGTGGTAGTATCTTCACCAACAACAATTGTTGTAGCATCTTTTGTAACTGTTACTCTTTTTGCTTTACCCATCATTTGAGTTGTCATATTTTCAAGTTTTAAGCCAAGCTCTTCTGTGAACATTTCACCACCTGTTAAAATAGCAATATCTTCAAGCATAGCTTTTCTTCTGTCGCCAAAGCCGGGAGCTTTAACCGCAACTGCTCTTAAAACTTTTCTCATTGTGTTTACAACCAATGTTGCTAAAGCCTCTCCTTCAACATCTTCGGCGATAATAAGAAGTGATCTTCCTTCTCTTGCAACTTGTTCTAAAACAGGAACTAAATCTGAGATCAAGTTGATTTTTTTGTTTACACAAAATACGAAAGCATCTTCCAAAACGGATTCCATTCTTTCGGCATCAGTTACGAAATATGGAGATAAGTATCCTTTATCAAACTGCATACCCTCAACAACTTTTAATTCTGTTCCGATTGTTTTTGCTTCTTCAACAGTAATAACGCCATCAGCGCCGACTTTGCTCATAGCTTCTGCTATTAAATTGCCTATAGAATCGTCATTACCGGCTGAAATAGTTGCAACTTGTGCAATAGCTTCTTTTGACTTAACATCAATCTTTTGAGAGCTTTCTTTAATAGCTTCAACAACAATGCTAACGGCTTTATCGATTCCGCGTCTTATTCCCATTGGGTTAGCGCCGGCAACAACGTTTTTCATGCCTTCTTTAACGATTGCTTGAGCTAATACAGCAGCGGTTGTTGTTCCGTCACCTGCTACATCGTTTGTTTTGCTTGAAACTTCTTTTACAAGTTGTGCGCCTGAATTTTCAAGACTGTCTTCTAATTCGATTTCTTTTGCAATTGAAACACCGTCGTTAATAATTTGAGGAGAGCCGAATTTTTTTTCTAAAATTACGTTTCTTCCTTTTGGTCCAAGTGTTACTTTTACTGCATTTGCAACAGCATCAACGCCTCTAACGAGACCTTTGCGTGCATCTTCATCAAATACTATTTTTTTAGCCATTTTATTAAACTCCTTTTAATTATTGTTCAATAATTCCTAATACATCTTTTTCGCAAAGAATTTTATATTCTTCGCCGTCCAATTTGATTTCTGTTCCGCCGTATTTGGCAAAAAGAATGGTATCGCCAACTTTAACGTCTAACTCAATTCTTTTATCATCTTTTTTTTCGCCGGGTCCTACTGCTACAACTTCAGCTTTTTGAGGTTTTTCTCTTGCTGAATCAGGAATAAAAATCCCGCCAGAAGTTTGTTCTGTTTCGTTAATTAATTTTGCAACAATTTTGTCGCCTAATGGTCTGATTTTTGCCATTTGTATTTCCTCCAAGATTACTGTCTTTTATACTTTTTTATTTTTAGAAATCATACTACAAAAATGATTTCAATTATTAATTTAATACATATATTTCATTATGATTAAAAAATTAAGGAAAAATTAATATTTTGTACTAAAATTTCAAAAATTCTTCAGCTGCAAGAATTGAGGTTAAAGAATTACCGCAAAGGTATTTTTGAGCAGCTTCTTGAATTTGTTTTGCACTAACTGCCTTGATTTTTTCAATAATTAATTCGTCATACTCTGCGCCTATTCCCATTACATCATAGTAACCAAGATAATGTGCTTGTTGAGCGTTTGTTTCGTGGAAAAATGCTCTTTTGCCAGAAATATTTTTCTTTGCATTTTCAAGCTCATTATCAGAAACTTCAACATCAATAAGTTTTTGGATTTCTTCTTTAAAGCCATCCAGGCAAACTTTAATATTTTGAGGCGCTGTTGCGATATAGACAGAAAAATTTCCCGAATATTTCAGAGGGTCATAACTGCTTCTAACAGTATATGCCAGACCTTTTTTGTCTCTTAATTCTATAAATAGTCTTGAACTTAGACCGCTTGCACCCAATATTGTATTCAAAATCATTGTTGGAATATAGTCTTTATGTCCAAATTCAGGTGCAATCCAGCCTTGAAGTATTTGAGCCTGAGCCGTATCATTTTGTGCAATTGTTACGATTTTATTTTCAGGAATTTTAACTTCTTTCAATTTTGTTTTTTTAATTTTTAACGGCTTAATTTGACCAAAAGTCTTTTCTAGAGAAGAGATAACATTATTTTGAACCAAATTCCCGACAACAACTATAGAAATGCCCTCAGGTGAAAGGCTTGGGCTATAGAAATTAGTTATATCATCTTGAGAAATAGAATTTAAGGCTTCTAAAACTCTTGTGTGAGAATTGCCATAAGGATGATTTGGATATAAATTTTTTGAATAATTATCAACAACTTTTGTTTTCGGATTATCAAGATCTGCTTCAATTTCGCCTTTTAGTTTGATTTTTTCTTTTTCGAGTTTTTCAAAAGTGGAATTTAGCATAATATCTGACATCAAATCAATTGCAGTATCAAAATCTTCATTAAGCACAACTGCTCTGATTTTTGAAAAATCTTGTTTAAAATCAACGCCTATTTCTAGGGCATTTTCATCAATTAAATTAGCAATTTCTTCTGCTGTTCTGGTTTTTGTTCCTTGCAAAAGCAATCTGCCCGAAAGGCTTGCTACTCCTGCTTTTTGTTCGTCTTTTATGCCGAATGGAGAGCAAATATTGACAGCGGTTCTTGGCGTATTTGGATTATTTTTTGTTATAACTTTAATTCCGTTACTTAATTTTTCAATATTAAAAATTTCCATTGTTTAAACCTCTCTATTTTCAGGCAACAATATTGAAACAGTTGCTTTATCCAAGACAAGATAATGTTTTGCGGTATTTAACAAATCTTTTTTTGTTAAAGAATTAAGAATTTCCAAATACTCCGTACATGCACAAATATTTTCACAAACAGTCATATAGTGACCGATTATTTCACCAATGTTAGAAACTGTTTCGGCTTCGTCTGCAAATTGAACTTTTAACTTCTTTTTTGCCTTATTGAATTCTTTATCAGATACCGAGTTTTGAATAATTTCTTTCAATTCATTTTTAACAAGCTCAATTGCTTCATTTTTTTTATCGGGAATGAAATTTCCCTGAACAAAGAAATTATTGCCGTCTTTAAACTGATATTGCTCAGCTCCGACAATGTTAAATACAGGATTTTCAGGTTTTTCAATTAAATTCCGATAAAGTCTTGAGCTTTTGCCGTCACCTAAAATTATCGCAAGGGCATCAAGAGCGATTGAATTT
>JAQUYY010000142.1 GCA_028691575.1 Candidatus Gastranaerophilales bacterium | reverse complement strand
AAGGCAAGTCTTAACGAAGATAATATTAGTGATGCGCTAAGGGAAGTAAGACGTGCATTATTAGAGGCTAATGTTAGTTTAAAAGTTGTAAAAGCATTTATTTCAGGCATAAAAGACAGAGTTCATGGTGAAGAAGTTGTAAAAAGCGTTACTCCCGGACAACAATTAGTTAAAATCGTCAATGATGAACTGATAAAACTTTTAGGAAGTGAAAATAAACCACTTTCAACAGAAGGAAAACCAAATATAATAATGCTTTTTGGGCTTCAAGGATCCGGTAAAACCACAACTGCAGCAAAATTGGCTTTAAAAATAAGAAAAGACGGCAGAAACCCTCTTTTGGTAGCAGCAGACGTGTATAGACCCGCTGCAATTCAACAATTGCAGTCATTAGGAAAGCAGGTAAGAATTCCTGTATTTACTATTGAAAATTCAAAAGATGTTAAACAAATTGTAGCAGAAGCCATTGAGCATGCAAAAGAGAACGGTAATAATACTCTAATAGTTGATACCGCAGGTCGTTTGCAGATTGATACAGAGTTAATGGCGGAATTGCTTATATTAGAACGATTCTACAATCCTGCTGAAAAGCTCCTTGTCATTGACTCTATGACAGGTCAGGAAGCAGTCAATGTAGCAGAAACTTTTAACGAACAGTTAGAAATTTCAGGAATAATTCTAACAAAACTTGACGGTGATGCTCGTGGCGGTGCAGCTCTTAGTGTTGTGCAGTCTACAGAAAAACCGATAAAATTTGTCGGTATGGGTGAAAAACTTGATGCACTTCAACCATTTTATCCCGATAGAATGGTTCAAAGAATTCTTGGGATGGGGGATATTGTTACTCTCGTTGAAAAAGCATCTGAAAATTTTGACTATGAACAAGCCAGAGAAATGCAAAAAAAAATGCAGAAAAAAGAATTTTCTTTTGAAGATTTTATAAAAATTCAAAAACAAATGAAATCAATCGGTTCTTTGGGTCAAATTATGGATATGCTGCCGATTCCGGGGATTAAAAAAGCTGATAAAGAGAAAATATCTCATTTGGGTGAGCAACAATTCAAAAAAATTGAGGCTTGTATTAACAGCATGACCGTAAAAGAAAGACGAAATCCTGATATAATTAATCAAAGTAGGCGCAGAAGAATTGCAGCAGGCAGTGGTATTCAAATTCATGAGCTAAACAGGTTTATTAAAGATTTTGAGCAAATGCGTAAAATGATGCGAAAAATGTCCGGAATGACAAAACAATTTAATTCTCCTGAAAAAATGAATCAATTGTTAAAAAATCCTCAAGGATTTAAGGGGAGATTTAGATAACAATAGTATTATATTGCGTTATTATTTTTTTGAGTTAATATAAATAATAACAGAACAAGTCCTCGTAAAATTTATTTAGTACACAGGAGAAATTATAAAAATGGTAAAAATCCGTTTAAAACGTTTAGGCTATAAGAAAAATCCTTTTTATAGAATTATAGTTATCAACAGCAGAGAAAAAAGAGAAGGCAAAGCTATTGCTGAATTAGGCAATTTTGATCCAAAGAAAAAAATCCTTAAACTTGACAAGGAACAAGCTCAAGAATGGATTAAAAAAGGTGCACAGCCTTCTGATAGAGTTAAATATTTAATTGAAAATTCTGATGAGCAAGGTAATTTGATTCTAAAAGAGAAACCAACAAAAGCAGAAAAGAAAAAAGCTAAAGAAGAAGTTGAAGAAATTAAAAAAGCCGAAGAAGTAAAATCAGTAAAAGAAGCTGAAGAAGTAAAAAAAGCCGAAGAAGTTGCTGAAGAAGTTGTTGAAGAAACAGTAGTGGAAACAACTGAAGAAGCATCAGTATAATATTAATTCAACACTAATTTTAAAGGCACTTACCATTGATGTAGGTGCTTTTTTTCTCGTCTAAAGACTATTTTGTACAATAAAAAAAATAAATTTTCTAAGTTATGCAATGGTCTCCTCCAAATAGATTAGATTTTTCAAAAATAGTTAAAGTTATTCACAAATACTGTCGATTATATAAGTGGAACCGGGGCATTTGTTCCGGTCATACCCCAACCTCCTCCCCAAGTCTAGTAGCTGTCCTTGAAGGCAGCTCTTTTTATTTTTTAATATAACTTAAAACAAATAGCAATTTTTAATCTTATTTGTTTTTATTTAAACAAGAAAACAAATAAAGGAAGATGACATGAAAGCAATATTTAGCAATTTTCAAGGTATGGATCCTAAGATAACTTATAACATACCGGTAAAAGACACTTTACCAAACCTTACCGCTAAGGATTTATTATCTTTTGATATTATTGATATAAAAGGGGACAAAGCTGTTGTAGAAACTTTGGTATATGATGGCAATACAGCTGTACCAAAAGCAGGTTGCATAACAACTATGAGTGCTAAAATGCCTTCAACTGTTAAAGAATTTTATGAAATGATAACTCCTGCAATTAAAAAAGTTGCCGAAAATTCAGAAATGCTTCAAAAACTGGCTAAAAGATCTTTATAGAAAATAATATTGAATAAAATAAGAAAAATTTTATCAATATATGTTATAGTATATTGTAAATTGACAATTCTAATTGCTAAATAGGTCAAAAATGAACAAAAATGATAATAATCCGATTTATTCAATAGGTATGGCTTCAGAAATTTTAAGCGTTCATCCAAGAACTCTTAGAATATACGAAAATGAAAGCTTAATAAAACCGTTTCGCAAAGGTGGAAAACGGTTTTTTTCCGCAAATGATTTAAAATGGATAAAATGTTTAAGAGCATTGATTCACGATGAAAATATCAGTATTCCGGGAATAAAAAAACTGCTAGAATATGCTCCCTGCTGGAAAATAAGAAACTGCAACGAAAAAGAAAATTGTACGGTTTCTTGCTGCAAAGAGCGTAATTGCTGGGAAATGGCTAAAAAAACCTGTAAAAAGAGTTGTCAAAATTGTGAAGAATACGGATTAACTTAAGTTAGCACCTCGAGCTGTAATGCTGATTAAAAGCTTATTAACGTTATTCATACAAATACTTTGCTGAACAGCCTTCTCCTGTATTGCCTGATGCTGTTGAATTTTCTATACAAGTTGTTGCATAATGTTTATATTCTCTTGCACCATATGGTATTAATGAATTTGATGTTACACTAGCACCGAATATATCTTTTCCAATTGTGTTTGGTTTTTTAAATCCGTTTATATCTATAAAAACAGCTCCGCATCTTCTATAATTTCCTGCGGAATAACTGCAATCAGACTTATCAATATAGAAATACATTAAAAAACCACTATTTAAAATCAAACCAGGAGTATCAAAATTTGTCATTGTTGTTCCTGTTAGATAAGACCAATTGCCACCAGTATGCCAACAACCTCCTGCACTTGCTCCGCCACCTACTGTTCCACCTGCCCAGGAAGCTCCTGAACAATCTTTGATTATATTTAATTTTGACGTATAGGCATTTTTCAAATCTTCACTTCCGGCGGCATCCCCCGGGAATGCTCCAGCTAAACTCCCGCCGTTATCTGCAATAATCATCATTGTTGCCTGTGATAAATCAGAATACGACTTTTTCCACGCTGCTTTTAGCTCTGCATCGCTTGTTGTGCCAAATAATGTTGGAATTGCTATACTTGCAATTATTCCGATTATTGCAATGACTATTAATGTTTCAGCCAGCGTAAAGCCTTTTTTATTTTTTTTCATTTTCTTTTCCTTATTCGCATTACTTAATATTCATAATTTATCTTTATTATATGAGACAATTTAAGTTTATGCAAGAAAGTAAATAAGAGCTTAATTTAAGCCTAAATAAGTATGTGTTTGAGGAATTATTCTAGCATCAATGTTGTTATTTAGTAATTTTTGCTGTATTTCAAAAAGCTGCGAGACAGAAGGTTCTAATTTTTTATTAATCGTTGTTATAGGCTGAATTATACAGTATATATTTTTGTCTTTTAAAATTCCTATTACATTTTCAATTTCTTGAAAAGTTGTTTTAGATGTTACAACAACTTTAGTGAAAATTTCCTTGTTATTGGCAAATGCCGCATCGATAAATTCTGAATGGATTGAATTGTCAATTTTAAAACCGCAAGAAGATTCTAATTTTATATCCATCGAAATAATATCAACAAAAGCAATAATTTTGATTAATTTCTCAGGAAGTGTCCCGTTAGTTTCAAGATAAGTTTTTAAATTAGTTTCCTTTTTTATTTTTGGCAAAAATCCTTTTAAAAATTCTGCGTTCAGCAAAGGTTCTCCGCCTGTTAAACTAATGCTATGAATACCGTTTGTGTTTAGATTTTTTACTAACATCAAGAGGCTTTTTCCAGAAATAGGATTTCCAAATTCTAAAAAATCGTTACTAGCTGGAGTTTTTTCGTATTTAAAGTATGTATCAGCCACAAAATTTGTATCACAATAATCACAGTTTAGATTACATCCTGCAAATCTTATAAATATTTGTTTATAGCCAATATAAGGACCTTCGCCCTGAATAGACGAGAATACTTCTATCAAGTCAGTTTTAATTTGTTTTGTTTGTTTGCTCATAAACTAGATTTTCTCTGGGATTAAATTTTCTTACTCTGGCTAATTCTTGATATAATTCTCTTTCTTTATTAGAAAGTTTTTTAGGGATTTCTATTCTTACCGTTATGATAAAATCGCCTCTTTTACCTGTTTTTTCGCCAATTGTTCCTTGTCCGTTCAGTCTGAATTTTTGTCCTGATTGAGTTTCGGAAGGAATTGTTAATTTAACAGTTTCGTTAACTGACGGAATTTCAATACTAGCGCCTAATGCGGCTTCAGTCGGTGTAATCGGTAAATCGCAGTAAATATTCAATCCTTCAAATTTCAAAAAACTTTGTTTTTGAATATGGATGATTAAATATAAATCGCCATTATTCCCACCTTTTGTGCTTTTATTTCCTTCTTCCGGAAGCCTTATTTTTGAACCTTCTTTTACGTTTGGCGGGATTTTTACGTTCAACTTATGGTGAGAAGAAGTTTCTCCTTTTCCATCACAAATACTGCATTTTTTACCTTTAATACCGTTACAGCCGGGACAAGGGGTTGTGTTTAAAACATTAATCTGTCTTGTTGTCCCGTTATGAGCCTCTGTAATCGAAATATTAATATCAACCGTAATATCATCGCCTTTCGGGTAAGTTTTTGTATATGCACCGTCTGCCGATTTTTTGAATAATCCGTCCATAAATTCTGAAAA
>JAQUYY010000141.1 GCA_028691575.1 Candidatus Gastranaerophilales bacterium | reverse complement strand
CCTATCCTTGTATTACTGCCTATGCTTATATTTCCCAGAACTTTTGCTCCGGAACCTACTGTTACATTGTTTCCTATTGTCGGGTGTCTTTTTCCATGCTCTTTTCCTGTGCCGCCAAGAGTTACGCCCTGATAAATAAGTACATCATCACCAATAATAGTAGTTTCACCAATTACAACCCCCATTCCATGGTCTATAAAAAATCTTCTGCCGATTCTTGCTCCCGGATGTATTTCTATACCTGTAAAAAACCTTGACATTTGTGAAATTAATCTTGGAATAATAGGAACTTTCCAGATATGAAGTTTATGAGCCAATCTGTGTGCAATAAGAGCGTGTAAGCCTGCATAGCAAATAAAAACCTCAAAAATATTATTTGCGGCAGGATCTTTTTCATAAATTGTTCTTATGTCTTCATTAATTTTTTTAAATGCTCTTATAATCATAAAATTCACCCATCAGTCATTAAAAAGTGAAGTACTTATATATCTTTCGCCAAAATCCGGCAAAATTACTACTACCGTTTTTTCTACATTCTCATAGCGCTTGGCAACTTCTATTGCTCCTTTTACAGCTGCACCGCCTGAAATACCTGCTAAAATCCCTTCTTTTTTTGTTAAATCTTTTGCCATATTTATAGCATCTTCATCGCTAATTTTAATTATTTCATCAATAAGATTTTTTTCAAGAATTTCGGGAATAAAGCCTGCTCCAATGCCTTGAATTCCGTGAGGTCCTGCTTCTCCTCCGGATAAAACCGGACTGCTTTTAGGCTCAATTGCAATAATTTTAATATCTTTTTTCTTTTGTTTTAAAGTTCTTGCAATACCAGTAATAGTACCACCCGTGCCAACACCGGCAACAATTATATCGACTTTCCCATCAGTATCTTCCCAAATTTCTTCGGCGGTTGTCATTGCATGAACATTAGGATTAGCAGGATTTTCAAATTGCTGTAGAATAAAAGAATTTTCTATTTCTACTGCAAGCTGATAAGCCTTTTCAATAGCTCCTTTCATCCCCAATTCGGCCGGAGTAATCACAACTTGTGCACCATAGGCTTTTAAAAGTTTTCTTCTTTCAATGCTCATTGATTCCGGCATTGTTAAAATAAGCTTATATCCTTTTACCGCAGAAACCAGAGCCAATCCAATACCTGTATTGCCACTTGTCGGTTCAATCAAAGTTGTTTTGCCGGGTTGAATTTGATTATTTTTTTCGGCTTCTTCAATCATATTTAAGCCTACTCTATCTTTAATAGAACATGCCGGATTAAAACATTCCAGTTTAGCTACTACTTTTGCTTTGCAACTTTCAGTAACTCTATTTAGCTGAACCAAGGGAGTATTACCAATTAATTCAATTATATTTTTTGCAATTTTCATGTAAAAAACCAGATTACTTTTATTTTTCTATTTTATTACAAAAAGTCCCTAAATAAAAGTAAGAGAATGCGGGAAAATTCAATTTTTCTGAAAAATCAGAATTTTCCCGCAACTTTTAATCAAACTTTTTTCTTGCACAAAAACCAGTCCGTACATTCTTCATGTCCTTCATGAATTCTTTTTTCAGCCTCATCAACTGTTTGAGGTGGGGAAATTATTACACTATCACCCATTTTCCAATTTGCAGGCGTCGAAATACTTTCTTTATCAACGAGTTGTAGAGCATCAATAATTCTAATAATCTCGTCAATATTTCTTCCAACACTCATTGGGTAAGTTAAATTCATCCTTATCGTCATTTTTGTATCTATTATAAATACAGTACGAACAGCATGAACTTCGCTTATATTTTCATGCAACATTCCATAGGCTCGAGCAACTTTTGTAGATAAATCAGCTATTATCGGAAATTTTATTTTCATTCCCGAATTTTTTTCAATCTGCCTTACCCAAGCTATATGGGAATAAACACTATCAATACTTAATCCCATCAATTTTACGTTTCTTTTATCAAATTCATCTTGCTTTTGAGCAAATCCTAAAAATTCTGTCGTACAAACAGGTGTAAAATCAGCAGGATGAGAAAATAATATTACCCAATGATCTTTACAATAATCTGAAAATTTTGTAGTTCCATGAGTTGTTACCGCAACAAAATCAGGTGCTTTATCGCCCAATCTTAAACATTTACAAACATTATTATTTCCATTATTTTCACAATTACAAACATTAGTCATCAGCATTCCTCCATATAAATTTAATATGAAGTCACTATATCAAACTATATAATTTTTTTAATAAGCTAAGTGTTTAATAATTTCTTCGTAAGTTTCAACATTAATAATATTTTTACTCTCAAAAAGGTTATTTTGACTTATATTTAGAATAGTTTTATTTTCTTTTACTGCAAAAACAGGAATATTCTCTTCTATTGCTTTTAAAACGGGAACTCCTCCCAGCGAATTTGCCGGCATTATTAATGATTTTACGTTTTCTAAGGTCAAATCAGTTTTTTGAGATTGATTTATCGGGATTAATTTAGGCGCATTGTTTAAACCAATTAATATACAGGGTAAAAAAGTCGGTGTTATAAATTCTGCAGCAGCTCTTTTATCAACTCTTCGTGTCGAAATGCTTATATTACTGAATGCAGGAGCATGAGCTGTTGGTACATTAAACTCCCTGGTTATCAAATGGGAAATAATTGCCTCTACTCCGCCTACTATATCAACTCCTTCGCCTTGCGAATACCCGTCATCCTCGCATTCGTCAAAATGACAGACAACAGCAATCGCCTCTGCTCCTCTTTTTATAAGGTTATTCGCTGATTGTAATAGTGTTTTGGGATTTCTTAAACTTCCGCTGGAAATTCCATCGGCCGTATAATTAAATTCAACTCCAACTTCCTCTTGAGTAATTTCATAATCAAGAATTTCTATCCCATAAACAGTTTCAACAGCGCCAATTGTATTTAAATGCACATTTAAAATACTTTTTGGCATTTTTTTATCAAAAATAACTCCGATTTTATTATTAAAAGACGGTCTTAATGCAATTTCTTTTTTAAAAAAACTGTCTATTGCAAATCCTTCCGTATAAAGCATATTGGCATTTATTCCCGAAAAAACAGCGGCATTAACGACATTTGGATTTACAATTAACGGACAAACTTCCGAAATTTTTTTTGCATAAACAGAAGCATCTCCGGCAAATCCCCCGATAGACGCTCCTATTCCTGTTGGAACAATAAAAACACTGACTTTTTCAAATTTGTTCATAATAAAAAATTTTGCTACTCCAAAGATGATATTTGTATTATTCTAATATAAAAGAGCCAAAAACAGGACAAAAAAATGAGTAAAACTGAAGAATTGAGAAAAAGGGATTTAAAAAATATTTGGCATCCTTTTACGCAAATGAAAGATTATGAAACTGAAGATATAATTATCATTGAAAAAGGAAAAGGCATCTATATCTGGGATACAGATGGAAATAAGTACATAGATTCCGTTTCTTCCTGGTGGGTAAATACATTAGGTCACAGCAATGACAGGCTGAATAAGGCATTGGCAGCACAAGCTGAAAAAATAGAACATGTGATATTTGCAGGATTTTCTCATGAACCTGCTATCGAATTGGCTGAAAAATTGGTAGAACTTACGCCAAAAGAGCTTACAAAAGTTTTTTATTCTGATAATGGTTCAACAGCAGTAGAAGTAGCGATGAAAATGGCTTATCAATACTGGTATATCAAAGGATATCCTGAAAAAAGCAAATTTATCGCACTTAAAAACTCATATCATGGAGATACTTTGGGCGCTGTATCCGTTGGCGGAGTTGATTTGTTCCACAAAATTTACAAACCGTTATTAGCGGAAATTCATCAAGCAGTAAGTCCTTACTGTTATCGCTGTCCGATGGGAAAATGCAAGGAATCATGCAATATTGAATGCGCAAACTCTGTTGACGAAATTTTAAAAGAATACAAAGATGAAATAGCAGGCATCATAATTGAGCCTCTCAATCAGGCTGCGGGGGGAATGCGAATTTATCCACCTGAATACATGGTTAAAATAAGAGAACTTTGCGATAAATATAACGTTCTTTTTATAGATGACGAAGTAGCTATGGGATTTGGCAGAACGGGTAAATTCTTCGCATTTGAGCATGCTAATGTAGTTCCGGATATAATTTGTATTGCAAAAGGCATTACAGCAGGATATTTGCCACTTGCTGTCACAATGACAAATGATGAAATATTCAACACTTTTTATGATGATTATGAAACCTGCAAAACTTTTTATCACGGACATAGTTTTACAGCAAATCCTCTTGCTGCAAGTGTTGCAGTAGAAAATCTCAAAATTTTGGAAGAAGAAAAAATTTTGGAAAAAAATCAACCTAAAATAAAAAAATTAACCGAATGTTTAGAAAAATTCAGGAATTTAAGTTATGTCGGAGATATAAGACAACTGGGAATGATAGGTGTTATTGAACTTGTTAAAAACAAGCTGACTAAAGAATCGTTCTCGTTTGAAGAGAGAATAGGCAGAAAAATATATCTTGCCGGATTAAAAAGGGGTGCAATATTTCGTCCTATTGGGGATTCATTATATTTTATGCCTCCATATGTAATAACTGAAGAAGAAATCGATTTGCTCACCGATATAGCCTTAGCTTCTTTACAAGAAGTATTAGGCAATTAAAATAATCCCTTATTTCGCTGAAAACATAAATCAAAATTGTAAATAATCATTAATAATTTTTCGTTAAACCGTTCAATTTTTTATGCTTCAGGTGTTATATAATAAACCCTTAGAATAGGGGGTATTCTTTTTTAAAAATACTGCTATAATAATTTTATTCCCTGTTAAAAAATAAGAGGACAACCCATATGGTGGAAGGAAGAGCTAATTTCCCGCTAGGCGGGGTTTCAAGATTTTCTGCAGATAACAATTCGAGCAATGCTGCAGGGACATCTCGTGAAAAAAACTCACAAGGAACAGAATATTTTGCTCAAGAAAAAAAAGATGATGAGGAGAACAAAGAATTTAAGGAATCAGAGTTTGTCGATAGAAGTGCTCAATTAAATGCTTCTTTAAATTCACTTGCAATGATGAATGTAGCAGGAATTATGAAAAAAAATAATCCTAAAAATCCTGCTCCGACTAAAAAAGAATAAATTTTTCAATAGCAGGTTTGATTTAAAAATAAAATGATTTTTAATGTAGAAAAACAAGTTTATTCAAAGAATAATAATCCTATACAATTATTTGTTTTATCAAAAGATAAAAG
>JAQUYY010000140.1 GCA_028691575.1 Candidatus Gastranaerophilales bacterium | reverse complement strand
TTGTTATTGTTGATGTTCAAAGAGGTGGTCCAAGTACAGGTTTGCCGACAAAAACCGAGCAATCCGACTTGAATATGGCTATTTACGGAACTCATGGCGATGCCCCAAAAATCGTACTTGCGCCAATGAGCGTTTCTGATTGTTTTTATCAAACAATAAATGCTTTTAATTATGCCGAAAAATATCAAGTTCCTGTTATTCTCTTATCAGACGCATCGGTCGGACAAAGACGTGAATGTGTTGATATGATTGACTTTGATAACTTAAAAATCATAGACAGAATTGGATATGACAGAAGTCAGGACAAAGGCTTGTATGTAAGATATAAAAACACATTTACAGGCATTTCGCCTATTTCAAAACCTTGTGATAAAGGTGGAGCATATGTTGCAACAGGATTAGAGCATACGGAATTCTCTACTCCCTCAACTTCACCTGAAAATCACAAATTGATGACTGAAAAAAGATTTAAAAAACTTGAAACAGCAGGATATGAATTTGCAACTGCAAAAAAATACGGTCCTGATGATTCTAGAATTGGAATTATTAGCTGGGGAAGCACGTCAGGTGCTGTTTTAGAAGCAATTGATATGGCAAGAGAAGCCGGATATAAAATTCAAGCCCTATACCCCAGAACTCTAAATCCGATTCCGGAAAACTGGCTGAGTGATTTTATCAAAGGAAAAGAAATTTTAATAATTGTTGAAAGAAATTATACCGCTCAATTGGCAAATACTCTTGTTTACAGGTGTAATAGGTTAAACAAGGATATTCAGATTTATGAACATTTAAAATACGACGGAGAACCTTTTAGCCCGAGAGAAATTTTTGACAGAATTTTTGAAATCATTCAAAGTCAGTCTTTAAAATATACTTTCAACAAGAATACAGAGCATTTGCCATCAAGAGTTTAAATTAAAGGATTATAGAAATGGAAAAATATACCCTCAATGATTATAAAAGCAACAAACCGACATGGTGTCCCGGTTGTGGCAATTTTGCGGTACTAACCGCATTAACATCAGTTTTTGCAGAATTTCAATTAGATCCCGATGAAACCACGATAGTATCAGGCATCGGATGTTCCAGCAGATTCCCTTTTTTCTCAAAAACATATGGATTTCATTCAATTCACGGAAGAGCCTTACCAACAGCAATGGGGTTAAAAGTAGCCAATCCGGAAACTGAAGTTGTTGTTGTAGGTGGTGATGGGGACGGTTTTAGCATCGGCGGAAATCATTTTATTCATGCTTCAAGAAAAAACCCGAATATTACATATATCGTTATGGATAACGAAATTTATGCCCTGACAAAAGGACAAAATTCTCCGACATCACACAGCATAACAACAAAAGTTAACCCCTATGAAGCTATTGAAGACAGAATAAACCCTGTTTTGATGGCACTATCATTTGATACATCATTTATTGCAAGAGGATATTCCGGAAACTTGCCTCAACTAAAGGATTTGATTTATAAAGGCATGCAGCATGAAGGGTTTTCTTTTATTCATGTACTTTCTCCTTGTGTTCAATATAATGAAAAATTCACCTACGATTTATTACAAGAAAGAATTCGGCCATTGCCCGAAAATCACGATACAAAAAACAGACTGGCAGGAATGGAATTAGCTTTTGATAATAAATATTTGTATACAGGTCTTTTTTATGATGTTAATAAACCCACTTTTGATGAGAAATTAGCAAGTGTAAGAAAAGGGGCAAAAGAAAAAATGGACAATAAAGAATTGTCCTATAAAGAAATTATGGAACAATTCGCATAATAATCAAAACAAAATTGTTACAATTATGCTCAAATATATATAATTTATGCTATCAGCAAGTACAATATAAGCATATTTGCGGAATAAATAAAGGAGAATCTTAATGATTGAATTCAACTGGAAAAATTGCTCTGCTGCGATAATTGGCAATGAGCATGGGTTGGAAGTTGAGGAAGAATTTGAAAACTATAAAAATCAAATCTCTCAAATTGTTACACAATTAAACCAAAGCCGAAATCTTCCGGGAAGATGGTTAAAATGGATGAATCTTGGCAATAATGCCAATGATTTATGGCTAATCAACGAATACGCCGATGAAGTTAAAGGGAAATTTGACAATGTGCTTGTATTAGGTATCGGTGGCTCTGCACTTGGCGGAATCGCTGTTACAGAAGCCCTTTTAAAACCTTTCTGGAATATTCTTACTCCTGAGCAAAGAAATAATTTACCAAGATTATTTTTCCTTGATAACATTGATCCCGATCAAATCAACGGATTATTAAATTCTATCGATTTGAAAAAAACCCTTGTTAACGTAATTACAAAATCGGGAAGCACCGCTGAAACTATGTCTGTATTTATGATTTTGAAAAAAAGACTTCAAGAAGAGTTGGGCGAAGAATACAGAAACAACGTTGTGGCTACAACTGATAAAGAAATCGGTATTTTAAGACAATTATCGACTCAGGAAGGCTATAAAACTTTTGTTGTTCCTGATGATGTAGGCGGCAGATTTTCAGTGTTCTCAGCAGTAGGTTTATTGCCTTTTGCACTAGTCGGAATTGATATTGCCGAAATTTTACGTGGCGTAAGAGATATGGATGTTGAGCTTCAAAATACAAATATTTTTGAAAATACAGCAGCTCAAAATGCTTTAATTCATTATTTAATGGATACTCAAAAAAGTAAAAATTTATCAGTTATGATGCCGTATTCAAGCCGTTTAAGATATGTCTCGGATTGGTTTGTTCAACTATGGGCAGAATCTTTGGGCAAAGAAAAAGACTTGAACGGAAATATTGTAAACACAGGACCTACACCGATTAAAGCTCTCGGTGCAACAGATCAGCACTCACAAATTCAGCTTTATAACGAAGGTCCTAACGATAAAATTATTAACTTTATTCGAGTAGGAAATTTTGATACAGAATTAAAAATTCCCGAGACTTTTGAATATACAGGTATCGGTTATTTATGCAATAAAACCGTTAATGATTTAATCAATGCTGAAGCTGATTCTACAAGAGTAGCTCTGGTTGATTATAAACGCCCTAATGTAACATTTACAATTTCTGAAATTACACCGTACAACGTTGGTCAGTTATTGTTCTTGTTTGAAGTTCAAACAGCTATTGCAGGTGCTTTATACAACATAAATACTTTCAATCAACCCGGTGTTGAGCAAGCTAAAAATTACACTTATGCTCTAATGGGACGTGTTGGTTATGAAGAATCAGCAAGAGTCCTTAAAGAAAAAATGGGTGCAAAATAAAATTCATCAAAATAATTAAGAAACTCCGTTTTCTTAGATATAGTAAACGGAGTTTCTTAATATAAACAGTTTATATTTTAATAATAAATTGCCAATTTTTAAATTGTTTTATATAATAAATTCATCAATGTCATTGCGAGGAATGAAATGACGAAGCAACCCAAAAGAAAACTCAACAACAAAAAGCAAATAATGAAAATTAATAAGATGCTGAATTTAATTCAGCATGACAAAGTGGGAGACAATAAATGAAAAAGAAAGAAATTACAAAAAAACAGGGTTTCACGCTAGCTGAAACATTGATTGTCATTGCTATAATCGGAATAATTGCTTCAATAGTTACGCCGATGTTATTTGGCACGACAAGCGATGCCGAATTAAAAGCAGCGTGGAAAAAACAATATTCTGATTTATCACAAGCAACACAATTAATAGCTGTAGATAACGGCGGGACTTTAGCAGGTGCTTTTTTAGGAGATATAGCTGGAAGTGAAGACTTAAAAAATGCTTTTGCCTCAAAACTTAATATTATTAAAGACTGTTCCGGAACGTCAGGTTATGGAGGCACAGGAAGCGGAGCAAGTGCAGAAGGTTGTTGGCATAACGGAACATTTTTATATTTAAACGGTATAGGAGTAAGCAGCTATAATAATCCGGGTTTAATACTAAACAATGGCAATTTAATGATATTTCGATTAATCAACTCAGATTGTAGTCAAGCTGTTGGTGATTATATAAGATGTGGCTGGTTATATATAGATGTAAACGGATTTAAGAATCCTAATACACTTGGAAAAGATATTTTTACAGTAAGCATAACATCAAATGCATTAATACCTGATGGAGCAAGAGGGTGGTTTGATCCGGCAACATCTTGCATAGAAGGATCAACTGCTTCTGGAAATACAGGTGAAGGTTGTGCTGCAAAATATTTATACGAATAGCGTAACGCTGTTGAAGGCGAACGAATAAGAAAATACAGATTTCAAAAAGAAAAACCTCCGTAAAAGAGGCTTTTTCAGGAGCGGAAATTAGTTGGACTGAAGAGTTGAGTTTATTAGAAATTATTCAATAATTAAAACAAAACTTAAATCCCCTTTTTGCGGTAATCTCACTCCTGCAAAGGTGGTATATCAAAAAATTTAGGTAAAAAACTATTTAAAAAATATTGAAAAGTACTTTTTTAAAAATCCGCTGTTATCACCAAAAAATAAATGAACAGAAAATTTAAGCAAACATTTAAAAATTTTTATTTCGCCCGCACTCACTTCGTTCAAGCTTTGGCGAGTGACATTTTTCTTTCAAAAAGAAAAACGTCACCAAAAAGAAATTTCCGCCAAGCTTCAACTTCTATGTTTCTAGCCTGCTAACTTAACGCTTATTTGACACGGGCAAACTCACTACATTCAAACATGCCCTTCTTAAAATAACTTTTGTCCGCAGTTCTGAAACATCACGAAGTCTTCGCTAACGGCGGTTTTATCATTATTGCAAAATTGTATTCTAAGATATATTCTTTAACTTTTTTAACAAACCGAGGCAATTTTTTACCTTCAGTTGTTTTATGTAATTATACCGATTTCAAAAAACAATAATAAAAAACGTGGGAAGAAATTATGACTGTAAGTTTTACAAGTATTGGCGTGGTAAACCCTGCACCAATATCAACAACACCTCTTAGTGAATCTTTTAAAAAATTTAATATGTCCCCTGAGCAAGTTGCAGCAGGGCAAAATCAGCAAGAAAATTCAGCTGTACCGCCTGTCGCATCTCAATCTCTGGCAGCAAACGGATTAGATAATACTTATGCTTCTAATCAGCCACAATCATCGTTTTTAGGCTCATTATTTCAAATTTTATTATTAACAGGCGTAGGTTTTGGAGGATATAAACTTTTTTCCAAATATAAAGAGCCTATAATGAATATATTTAAAAAAATAAATATAAAAACTCCAAAAACTCCAAAAACTGCCGATGCTTTGA
>JAQUYY010000139.1 GCA_028691575.1 Candidatus Gastranaerophilales bacterium | reverse complement strand
CTGTGGCAAAAGAACCCGCTAAAAATTATAATCCGTTGTTTATATACGGTGGTACGGGTCTTGGCAAAACTCACTTAATGCACGCTATTGGGCATTATGTTTTATATAATTACCCCGAATTAAAAGTTAAATATACAAATACAGAAAATTTTACCAATGACCTTGTTAATTGTTTGAAAAAAGGCGGAAACAGCCAAATGAGCAATTTTAGACAAAAATACAGATATGTGGATGTTTTATTGCTCGATGATATTCAATTTATTGAATCTAAAATTCAAACACAGGAAGAAATTTTCCATACTTTTGAATATTTGCATGGAGCAGGCAAACAAATTGTAATTACCAGCGACAGACACCCTAAAAACATTCCGACTTTAACCGATAGGCTTAGAAGCCGATTTGAGTGGGGCTTATTGGCGGATATTCAACCACCTGATATTGAAACCAGAATTGCAATTCTTCAAAACAAATCAGAAATGGATAACATGAATGTGCCACAAGATATAATTGAACTTATTGCAACTGCCTATACAAGCAATATTAGAGAACTTGAAGGTGCGCTAAACCGTGTTGTTGCATATTCCAGCATAAACGAATCTCCCTTAACTATTGATACCGTTAGAAAAGTTATTAATTTTACGGGGGAAGTCAAAAATTTAAACATTGATAAAGTTATTGAAGAAACAGCAAAGTATTTTGCCGTTGAACCATCAATAATTAAGGGGCAAGGCCGCTCAAAAGACATTTCTTATGCGAGACAAATTGCAATATATTTAACAAGAGAGCTTATTGGGGCGAGTTTTCCCGTAATTGGGGAATCTTTCGGCAAACGCAAACATACTTCTATTTTATATGCTTATGAAAAAGTAAAAGAAGATATTGGCAGAAATAAAAAGTTAAATAGTGATATTGAAGAAATATCAAGAGAAATTTCCTGCAATTACAAAAAATAATAAGTGTATAAAAGTCCTTTAACCCTAACTATATAGAAAAAGAGTCTTTTTGTAATAAAAAGACTCGTACTGTCTGGAATTAAGAATAGCTGGAAGTATGAAAAAGATAATTATAATAAAACAAAAATCAGTCCTCCTCACAATCCGCCAACTGGGTATACAGTAAGGCTATATTGTAAGCGAATTAAAAGATTTAATATTTTCTTAACATTTTTTTAAAAAAAAGGGTTGACAAAATAAACTTTATAGTTAATAATGTAATCATAAAGATAAAGTGTAAATAAAACACTAAATACATGAGGCTAAGAAAATGAACGTAAGACCAATCGCAGATAATAAAGTTAATTTTAAAGGAAGATATGAGTCTAATTATACAATGGCAGCTTTGTCAAGCAAAAATCCCGAACTTGTTGAAGCAGCACTAAGAGCCACCGAAGGAGCCAGAAGACCTACTCTCGTAGACGGTGACAGCAATATATTTAAGTTTTTAGGGCAAGAAGCAGCCGGTTTGTTTAATTTATTATTCTCAAAAGAAACCCAGAAAAAAGCTGCAAAAGTTGAGGAAAATCTATTGAATATTGCAAAAGCCAGTCAAAAATTAGACTATATCGCATAATAATAAATCACAAAAACCCCAAAAGAGCCTGTTTAAAAAAGAAACAAGCTCTTTTTTTATTGTGAAATCTATCACGATTAAGTGTTTTTTAAACACTTATTGCCATTCTTCACATTGTGAAATATCATTAATTTTACGATAATCTTATGCTAAAATTGTTTTAAAAGAACAAAAACAAGGATGATTTATGAAAATAGCTTTAGCCCAAATAAACACAAAGGTTGGAGATTTAGACAATAATATAGAATTAATAAAGTTATATATTGGCAAAGCCATTGAAAAAAATGCTGATATAGTTGTATTTCCTGAACTTTGCGTCACCGGGTATCCGCCAAAAGACCTTTTGGACTTCAATTGCTTTATTGATGATAATTTGACAAAAATTGAAGAGTTAAAAAAATATACTGATAAAATTGCTGTTATTTGTGGGTTTGTGGACAAAAATGTTGATAAATTCGGCAAAAAATACTTTAATTCGGCTGTTTTGATTTATAAAGGTAAAATAATTTCAAAATATAACAAATGTCTTTTGCCAACTTATGACGTGTTTGACGAAACACGCTACTTTGAAGACGGCAAAATAACTGAAGTTATTGATTTTAAAGGTAAAAAAATCGGTTTAACCATTTGTGAAGATATTTGGAACGATAAAGATTATTTTGACAAGCCCTTATATGAATATAACCCTATCGAAAAGCTGTATGAACAGCAGGCAGAAGTTATTATTAATATTTCAGCTTCGCCATACAATATTGGTAAGGAAATTGCCCGAAAAGAAATGATTTGCAATATTGCAAAAAAATATTCTATACCTGTGGTTTATGTAAATCAAGTAGGGGCAAATGACGATTTGGTTTTTGACGGAAACAGCATTGCAGTCGATAAAAATGGCTCAATTATTACTCAAAACAAAGATTTTGAAGAAGATTTAACAATTTTTGATTTGGAAAAGAACACAGGTGAAATCAATGAAATTTCAACCCACGAAGAAGAAACATTACTAAAAGCTTTAAAACTTGGCATTAAGGACTATTGTTCAAAGCTTAAATTTAAAAAAGTTTTAATCGGGCTGTCAGGGGGAATTGACTCTGCGCTAACGGCTGCAATTGCATGTCAAGCATTGGGCTCTGAAAATGTTGTGGGAATAACCATGCCAAGCAAATATTCTTCCAAGGGAAGCATTGACGATTCAATTGCATTAGCTGAAAATTTAGGAATGGAATGCAAAATTATTCCAATAAAAAATATTTTTGATTCTTTTAAAGAAAACCTTGATACAAAAGAAGAAGTCGTAACCGGTATTGCCGAAGAAAATCTACAGGCAAGAATTCGGGGCAATATTCTAATGACATACTCAAACCGCTACGGATACTTGCTTTTAAGCACAGGCAATAAGTCCGAGATTTCCGTTGGTTACTGCACATTATACGGAGATATGGCAGGTGGTTTTAACTTCTTGTCAGATGTGCCAAAGACAATGGTCTATTCCCTTTCAAGATTTATAAACAAAGACAAAGAAATTATCCCCTATTCAACTATCGAAAAAGAACCTTCAGCAGAATTAAGACCGAATCAGGCTGATCGGGATACTCTACCCCCTTACGAAGCTCTGGACAGTATTTTAAAGGCATATATAGAAGAATACAAATGTCCCGATGAAATTGCTGTTAAACATCCAAAAGAGCTCGTTTTAGACCTTATTCGCAAAATCAACAATAATGAATATAAAAGAAAACAGGCAACTTTAGGATTAAAGGTTACAACCCGTGCATTTGGCTCCGGAAGAAGATTTCCGATTGTTCAAGGTTACAAATTTCACTAATTTAACGGAAGTAAAAAAATGAATATTTTAAAATTTTTAAAAGAAAACAAATTCTTAATTTTAGGATTTATTTTACTGTCGGTGCATTTATTGAGCCTATCCGTTGAAAGTTATCAAATGGACTACCGTTCCGGATTTGTGGCAATTAAGGCATTTTTAAACGGTTTAAACCCTTACGATAATAATGTTTTGCAAGGTGCAATTTACAACGATTCTAATTGGATTTTTTCAATATCAAGATATGTTTATCCATTACCTTCACTGTTTTTATACTTGCCATTTGGTCTTATAGACTCTTATTATTGGTCAAAATTGGCTTTTGGTATTTTTAACATTTTTTGTGCATCCACTCTTTTATTATTTTTTAAAAGCAAATATAAATTAAACGATTTTTTCTTGTTATTACTGTTTTTTAGCATTCCTGTTGTTTTTAATTTTGAAAGAGGACAGGTTTATATTTTAATAGCGTTATTAATGGCATTAGGCTATCATTATAAGGATAAGTTCTTCTCAGGATTGCTTATTGCCATTCCAATTATGCTAAGAGTGTATCCGGGACTGGTTTTATTATATTTTATTTTTAGAAAACAGTATAAAATAATTTTTTCAACCATTGCTTTTTCTGCAATATTGTTAATATTAAGCGGCTTAATATTCGGTTTTGAAAATCAACTATTGTTTTTCAAAAATTTAACTATTTTAAGAGGTTCGGGAAAAATCGTTTTATCAGATGTTTTGCCGATTATAAACAGCAATCCTGCAGCATTTTTACAGATTAAGGGAAGCCCGTTAAGCTATACTTTTGACCATTTTGTTTATACGAAAAATCATGTTTTAAATTTCTTAAATTTATTTAATTTATCACGGTATCAAATTAGTGCAATATGCCTTGTTACAATGTTTGCATTTCTTAATAAAATAAAAAACGACAAGGAAAATGCGGTTAATTTTTACATATTCTTTTATTTAACACCCTTTTGCAGTTTTTTTGCTTATACTTATGCAATGGCTTTTTATTTACCGTTTGCATTTTATGTTTTATCAAAAAATTCACACAAATTTTGGGCAACAACTTTAACATTGCTTCCTTTGTTTTGGCCTGTCTTATGGGGCTACAGAGCCTTTTATCCTGCATATACAATAGGGCTTGCTGTTATAGCATTGTGGATTTTTAATGATAAATTCAAAATTTTTATAAAAGAATAGTTAAAAAATCAAGCGTCAATAGCTTGTTTTGGCTCTTCTTTTTCTTGAATTATATATAAATCCGAATAAAATTCGTCCTGAACAAGGTCAATGCGACTTCTTGCGGATAAAAACAGTAGTGCAATGTAAGTTGAAATTCTGTCCATGCCGGTTTCATTTAGCTCATTTAATTCGATTTTTTCATCCGATTCAAAAAGTTTTATAAGTATTATGTGCAGTCTTTCAACGCTATCTTCAATATACTCGTCATGGGCCATTTCAATAATATCTTCCGGCGTAAAATTAGCGTAAGATTTTGCTCTTGTTTTAGCACGTTGGTGAGCATTTCTTAAAGAGCGTTTTTTTTCCATTTCTTCATAAAATTCTAGTTGTTTAATTAAATCTTTTAATGTTACAACCCTGCTTTTTTGAAGTTTTACGCTTGTTCTTCTTTCAATGACTTGCTCAAGAGAAACAATGTTTTTAAGGTTCATCGGAGCTTGTGTATCAAAATCCGGATTATCATAATCTTCATCAAAATTATCCGTAAACTCTTCTTGCTGTTCGGCTAACGGATTAATTCCTTCTAAAATATCAGACTTCAGTCTCAATAAAACTGCAGCAAAGAAAAGAGTTTTGCCTGTTAATCTAAGGTTATTAGATTTTCTCTCAACTAATTCATGCAAATATTTATCCGTAATGTCGACTATA
>JAQUYY010000138.1 GCA_028691575.1 Candidatus Gastranaerophilales bacterium | reverse complement strand
TCGCAGTTGAAAATGCCAATAATGCCGGATCTTTTATTGCACCTACCAACCCAAGAAACGGGATTTTTACAATCTTACATGCCGCAAATAATACAACTGCAACAAATAAAGCAAGCGCTGCATACAATACCCCGACTAATTTTACATACACACCAAGTACACCAATGCCATTTTGCCCTACAGTTGTTGCAATAGCCGCAAAAACCCCCATTGGCGCAAATATCATTACATATTCAGTAAATTTAAACATAATTTCAGCAAGAGAATTTAACCCATCCATAATTGGTTTAGCTTTTTCTCCTACTGCACAAATAGCAAGTGCAAAAAATATTGCAAATACAACTACTTGAAGTATATCACCGGTTGCCATAGCTTGAATTATACTTGTAGGAACCATATTAACAAATGTATCCGAAACCGAATGACCATGACCGGACATTTGTGCAGCATTTGCCTGAATCTGCGAAAAAGCCGCCGTTCCTGCTTTTGATATATCTAAAGTTAATCCTGCCCCCGGTTTGAAATAATTTGCAAAACCTAAACCTATAAATAAAGCAATTGTTGTAACTACTTCAAAATAAATTATTGTTTTAGCGCCAATCTTGCCAAGACTTTTTATACTGCCATGCCCTGCAATACCAACAACCAAAGTGGCAAACAGCAATGGAGCTATAATCATCTTTATCATTCTTAAAAACACATCGGCAAACGGTTTGGTCATAACGGCAAGATCAGGTGCTAACCAGCCAAATACAACACCAGCAACAAGTGCTATAAAAATATATAAAGTCAGTTTGGATTTTCCCAAAACTATCTCCTGTTTTCTATTCATCATATTTCTATTTACTTTATTATAAAAAGAACATAATAAAAAAAATTGATTAATTTTTTTAATAACATTACAAAAATTTAAAATTAATTTAATAATTACCCCGAAAAAACGCTATAAATTTAAGAAAAATCCTTATTTTAACTTTATTAAAATTTTATTAAGCAATGTTAAATTAATTATATTTTCTGAATTATAAACTTTCAATCCAATTAATATCGCTGTTTAATCTGCTTATTTCGTGATTTAATACAGCTTTTTCTGAATATGAAAGATTTTCATCTTTATTTGTTTTATTTTGAAGTTCTATTTTCTTCAATTCCAAGTATTTTTTAATTTTTGTTTTAATTTCTTCTTGTATATTTTTTTCAAATTTATCCAGACTAAAAATCTTCAACATAATTAATTTGCTTGCTATTGAAGGGTTTTTAGGAAGTTTTGTGACCATTAAATCTTCGAAATACTGCTTGCCTGCTTTTGTAATTGAATAGGTATAACAGCGCTGACCGCCTTTGCTAATTGCTTTTCTGGTTTTAACGTATTCTTTTCTTTCCAGTTTCTTAATTGCAGGATGCAATGAGCCAAAACTTATATTTAAAAAAGCAAAAAAATTCTTTTCTATCTCGGTTTTTATTCCATAGATTGAATTTGAGGATTTTATCAATATCGTTAATATTAAAAATTCAATCATTAAAAACTCACCTGTTTAATTGCGAAAAAAATAATATTCAAATAATAATAAATATAACAAAAAATCTTTATATTATAATCTTATTAGTGAATTAATTTACAAAAAGGAAGAATTATTTTAATGATAAATTCAGGGGCAGTTAAAGAAAATATTACAGAATTAGTAAAACAAACAAGACTACAACATGTTGCAATAATTATGGATGGTAACAGACGCTGGGCAAAATTGCATGGCGTTCCTTCCGCAAAAGGACATTCAGAAGGGGTTAAATCTCTCAAAAATACTGTTTATAATGCTGATAAATGGGGAATTAAGTATCTTACGGTATACGCATTTTCTACGGAAAATTGGGGCAGGCAACCTGATGAAGTAAAATTTTTAATGTTTTTACTGGCACAGACTTTAAAAAATGAACTTAATGAATTACACCAAAATAATGTAAAAATAACTATAATCGGAGATAAAAATCCTTTAAATAAAGACGTTAAAAACGCCATAGACGAAGCAGAAGAAAAAACAGTTAATAATACGGGCGTTCATCTTCAAATAGCTCTTAATTACGGTTCTAAAGGCGAAATAGTAACTGCCGTCAAGAAAATAGCTCTAAAAATCAAAGAAAATAAACTTCTGCCTGAAGATATTGATGAAGATTTAATTTCAGATAATTTATACACTGCAAATACTCCAAACCCTGATTTAGCAATAAGAACAGGCGGTGAAATGCGTTTAAGCAATTATTTATTATGGCAGCTTGCTTATGCAGAAATTTATGTAACAAAAACGCTATGGCCTGATTTTAACAAAACAGCTTTTGAGGAGGCCATACAAGAATTTGCTCATAGGAATAGACGATTCGGTAAAGATTAAATGAAAAAGATAATTTTTGCAACCGGAAATAAGAATAAATTAAAGGAAGTCAGAGATTTTTTCAAAGATAAAAATGTAGAAATAACAAAAGTAAAAAATAATTTTAATCCTAATGAAACAGGAGCTACTTTTGAAGAAAATGCTTATATAAAAGCGTTTGAAGCTGCAAAATTAATGAATGAAATTGCTTTTGGCGATGATACAGGCTTGGAAGTCGATGCACTTGAGGGCAGACCCGGGATTTATTCTTCTCGATATGCAAATGGAACTGATGAAACGAAAATGGATAAACTTCTGCGAGAGCTATCTGATGTTCCTGTTGAAAAAAGAACGGCAAGGTTTGTTTGCGCAATTTCTATTGTATCACCTGACGGCAAGGAATTATTCAAATGCATAGGCATTGCAAACGGCTTTATAAAAGATACAAAACAAGGAAGTCAAGGTTTTGGCTATGATCCTGTTTTTTTTATTCCGGAAATAAACAAAACAATGGCAGAATTATCAACCAAAGAAAAAAATCAATTGAGTCATCGGGGGAAAGCCTTAAAACAACTTGAAAATTGGCTTTTCAATACAGATTTATAAAATTTAAAGCAATTTTATAATGAGTTTTGTTTTTTATAAATTGATAAATTTTTAAAAAGGAAATAAATTTTGATTATTAATCCTTTAGCCGGAATAGGGGAAAAAATTGTAAAAAAAGCTTCTGCGATAAATACTAAAAATGCAGTTAAAACAAGTATTAAAAACACCTTGCCTACCCAAGAATCTGATTCTTTTATCAAAACTGCAGTTAATCAAGATGACTGTCAAAAAGTTCTTGATGCAATTACAGTTTATGAAAAAAAAGAAAATATATTTGGAAAAATCATTGTCCGACCAGGGGACAAGCCGATTCCCCCACCAAAAGAATCTTATAATTCTTTATTAGAAATAAAAACAGTACATGCCTATCAACTTGACGAAACCTTTGCTCACGAATTAAGAGAAGGAAAAGAACCGTCTTTATCGGTAAGAATTTTAGATAAAATAATCAAAAATTCTACACCGCTGGAAGAAGATGCTGTGGTTTTCAGAAGTATACAATTTGATAAATATAATATAAAAGATGATTTAGTCCCGGGAAAAATCCTACAGGACAAGGCTTTTGGCTCAACATCAAAATCGTGGGATTATGTCGCAAAAATGTGGAAACCTAAAAATATGGATGAAGGAATTACTTTCCGTATTAAACTACCGGCGGGAACTAAAGGCATAAATTGTGCAAAAACTTATACCGAACCTGTTAATTTTTTCAAAAAAATTCTTGGAATAAAACCAAAAACCTTTAATACTAAATATCCTGGCGAATTTATTTTACCAAGAGGTTATGAGCTTAAAATACAAAATATTGATAACAAAAACGGCATCGTAGATTGTGACTACTTACTACCCATAAAAACAACCCCTTAAAATTTTTCTAAAAATTCAATAAAATAGCAAAAGTTGTTTTAATTTGAATTCCTGATTTAACAAAAAAGCTAAAATGCACATTAAGTAAGATTTAATTGATATATTTTGCATAATCCCAATCCTTCTTGAATTTTATAACCAAACAGAACTGGAATTATTTAATTTTGTTTTTTTAACTACCTAATATTTAGCAACACCGGCTCTACTATTGCCAAAGGCTCTATCGATACTAAATTTAAACTTATATTCATTAATATTTTGAAAAAAATATCTTTATAAAACTTTTTCGGGATTTAAAATTCCTTTAGGATCAAAAGATTTTTTTATTTGTGCCATTAAATTAATTGAAACATCATCCAATTCCATTGATAAATAATCTTTTTTAACTAAGCCGATGCCGTGCTCCCCTGTTAATGTTCCGCCTAATTCAATTACCTTTTTAAAAAGTTCTTTAACTGCTTTTTGATAATTTCCTTTTTGTTCATTATTTCTTAAATCTAAAGAAAAATTAGGGTGAATATTGCCATCCCCAATATGCCCTAAAGTGCATATTGTTAAATTATATTTCACTGCCAGATTCTGAATGAATTTTATAATCTCAGGTATATAATTTCTTGGAACAACAATATCTTCAGTTATTACATTTGGATTTAACCTTGTAATAGCACCGAATGCAGAACGTCTTGCAAACCAAATATCGGCTGTTTCCTTATCATTTTGAGCAATTTTTATATCAGAATAATTGTATTTTTGACAAATTTTTGAAATTTGTTTAATTTGTTTTTCAATAATTTCTAAAAATCCGTCAACTTCAATAACAAGAGCAGCTTCCATATCGGTTAAAAGCCCGGTCGGATAAAATTTTTCTATCGTTTGTAATGTTATTTTATCCATAATATCTAAAGTTGATGGCATTATTTTTGCTGAAATTATTTCTGTTACTGCATTTGCGGTATTATTAATATCATTAAAATAAACAAGCATAACTTTTTGAGTTTGCGGTTTTGGAACTAATTTTAAATAAGCTTTTGTTATAATCCCTAAAGTCCCTTCAGAGCCGACAAACAACTGTGTTAAATTATATCCGGTCACATTTTTTGCAACCTTTCCTCCTGTTTGAATAATACTTCCATCGGCTAAAACAACTTCCAATCCTAAGATATAATCTTTTGTTCCGCCGTATTTAAATCCTCTTGGTCCTCCTGAAGATAAAGCTATGCTTCCTCCAATTGTTGAAACCTTTAAATTTGAGGGATCAGGAGGATAAAACAGTCCTTCTTTTTGGACAGCCTGTTGTAGCTTCTCAACTACAACTCCCGGTTCTACTGTGCAAGTTAAGTTTTCTTTATTAATTTCAATAACTTTATTCATTTTTGAAAACTGCACTATAATTCCGCCGCACTTAGCGACACATCCGCCGACATGATTTGTTCCTGCGCATCTTGGAATTACCGGAATATTATCTTTATTTGCAATTTTCAAAATTTGACTTATTTGCTCTTTATTTTCCGGAAATACAA
>JAQUYY010000137.1 GCA_028691575.1 Candidatus Gastranaerophilales bacterium | reverse complement strand
ATATTAACCATATCGTCATTTATATTGTTTAATATTGAATATAATGTAGTTGTTTTACCGCTACCTGTCGGACCGGATACTAAAATAATACCGTGAGGAGAGGCTGTCATCGCATCAATTTTTTCAATGTCATCATCTGCCGCACCGTTAAGTTGAATATTTTGACTATTTTTATCAGCATCTAAGCTTGGTTTTAAAATACGAATTACTACTTTTTCTTTTCCTGCAACAGGAAGTGTATTTATTCTTAAATCATAAGATAAATCACCGTTTTTAATTGAAAAAGAACCGTCTTGAGGACGTCTATGCTCTGTAATATTCATTCTTGAAATAACTTTTATCCTTGAAATTACAGCCGATTCGATTTTTCCCGGAATATCGATTACTTGACGCAAAATACCGTCAATTCTATATCTTACAATATATTTGCCGGATCTTGGTTCAATATGAATATCACTCGCATCTTTTTTTATAGCATTAATAATTATTTGATTGGCAAATTTTGCAATCGCACCTGATTCATCCTGAAGTTCTTTTTCAAGCTGATCCCATGGCGTTTCATCAGAAATTGCACTTCCGTCAAGTTCGATTTCTTCAATCATTTTGCTTGTTGCTTTTCTGGTTTCAAAGATTGATTCAATACATTTTTCATATTCTATATGCGTCATTATCATTGGTTTTGGCATTAATCCTGTTAAATAAATAATGTTATTTAGAGCATTTTTATCATTGGGATTAACCATACCGATTGTTAGGATTTTTCCGTCAGAGCTTATCGGAATGATTTTATTATCTTTAATAAAATCATCCGGCAACATATCAATCAATTCAGGGTTAATTTTGATAGTGTTTGCTTCTATTGTTTCAATGCCTTGCTGTTTTTGCAGAGCTTCTCTTAACTGAGCAACTGTAATATCACCTGTTTTAACAAGTACAGAACCGATGGGATCTCCACTTTTTTTACCTTCTGCTAAAGCATTTAACAATTGTTCTTTTGTTATAAATCCTAAATCAACTAAAATTTCTCCCAATCTTTTTTTGGGAGCTTCAGGACTAATCGGTTCATTTTGACTTTTATTAACAGCTTTTTTTTCCTCTTTAGGTTGTTGTTCTTTTACCGGTTCTTTTTGCGGTTCGGCTTTTTGCTCCTGTTTTTCACCTTCGGTTATTTTTATTGAACTTAGCATATCTAAGCCTACTTGATTTTGTTGAGCTGCAGGAGCTTTGCTGATTATTTCATCAAATTTTGCATTTAGTTGACCTTTATAATCATTTATTAATTCCGTAAACTGGCTTTCTGTAAGGTTAATGGCAGCGGGTTTTTCGTTTGTTCTTTTTTTTACTTCAGTAAGAATTTTATTTAATCTGTGTTTATCAGCCGTATCAACAATTCCTACAAATAAACTGCCTTTATGAACACTTATGGGCATAAACCGATTAGATTCCAGTACCCTAATCGAAAATTTATCCACATATGCTTTATCTATATTTTTTTTGAGTTTTTCTAAAACTTCAGTTGTGCTCATTATATTAACCTTTAAATTGTATCAATTGTTGCATCGTCTTTAATGATTTTTGGTGTAACCATTATAATTAGCTCTGTCCTTGTTTTATCTTTAGTTGATGAACCGAATAAGAAACCAATAACAGGAATATCACCTAAAACAGGTATCTTTTTCTTTGATTTGCTTTCATTTTCTTGAATTAAACCACCAAGAACAAGTGTCTCACCATCTTTAACCCTAACAGATTTTAAATCCAATTCTCTTGTACTTACGAGAGTTAAAACAATATTTGAGCCTTCTTTTATAGTACCTGTCGGTGTCGTATAGGAAGGAGCTATGTCCATTCCTACATAGCCATCAGGACTGATTCTTGGAGTCAGTGTAATTTCAATACCTGCACTATCGCTTGTATATTCTGTTGTCGTTAAGTTACCGGAAGGGGTACTTTCAACAGTTTGAGTTCTCTCTGATAAATAATCTGAAGTAATATTAATGGTAGATTCTTGATTATTAGTAGCTACAATTCTTGGATTTGCAAGGATTCTGCCTTTATCTTCTGTTACAAGCATTCTTATTTTATTTGCAATCGCTTTTCCATAGTCAACCGGATTTAGAGCTGAATTGTTATCGCTAAAAACATAGCCGCCATCAGTTCCGGTAGGAGTTCCTACAGAACCGTCCCAAACAGTTTCTCCGCCGGCTATCATAGATGCATAACCGCCGTCAAGATTCAATTTGCCATCCTGATATGCCCATCCTGATTCCAATGTTTTAACTCCTGCTTCGGATAATTCAATAATAGTAAGTTCTATATAGGCTTGAGGCTGTTTTTTATCAAATTCTGTTATAAAATTTTCAGCCATAGTAAGTTGTTCCTGCGTTCCGCCATAAAGTGTTATTTCATTTATATCAGGATAATAAATAATTTTATATGCATTTCCCTCAAAAGATGCCAAATTATCTGCTGTAACAGTTTCTTCCTGTTTACAAGCAACTTCTCCGCCACCTGAGCCGTCTCCTGCATTATCTCCACTTGCACTTTCTTGTTCAAAAACTGTTTGACATAGTAAACTAGCCATTTTCCCCGACGTCATATGATTGACTTTAAAAGTTTTCATACTTGGTTTGGAATCAAGATGTGCAATAACTTCTTTTGCAAGAGCAATATCTTTATTAGTACCAAAAAGCAGTACTTCGTTTTTGGCAGGATTAATAATTGCAATTTCATTGCTGCTTATACTTGGGTTATTTAGCCCAAATATGTTGGTATTTAAGAATTTTGCAACTTTTGCGGCATCTACGTATTTTATTTTAATCGGTTTAATTTGCTGTTTGTTCAATCCTAATTCAGAGGTTGCATCTTTTGAAGCAACAATTAATGTTTCATTATCAATCCAATATCTTAGAGAATTAACGGTCATAATATATTCAAAGGCTTTGTTCAAAGTTACATTTACCAAATCAAGAGTTACTGTTCCGCTGACAGAATCGTGGAAAATTATGTTCAAACCTGCTTTATCGGCAAGCATTCTTAAAACCTGTCTTGTGTCAGAATTTCTTAAACTTAGGTTAATTAATTCATCGACATCAGTAACACTGACACCTCCTTGAAGTTTGATCTCCGAAGGTTCTGCATTAGCAGGCAATGCTCTTAAATTTAAATCTGCTGCAGCAAAAGCATTCCCTGCTCCAAGCATTGTACATATGTATAGAGCAGTTATTGTTTTTGCCAGTTTTTTGTAACGTTGATTCATTAATTTATTGCTCCTTTGGTAATTAATTTTCTAGTGATTGACTAAGAATATTTTCTAACGGGATTGCATTTTCCTCAATTTCTCCTCGAAGTTTTTCTTCTTGTTTATATTTTTTATAGCCCGCAAACATCTTACCTAAATCATAAACAGTATTGTTTTCAATATTTCCTTCAACTATTTCACCGACTCCGGCTCTATAAATATTTGCACCTCTTTGGACAGCAACTTTAGTAGAAGAAATATCTTGAACATAATAGTCAAAAATCTTGTCCCCTTGGTGAACCAGGTAGTCTTGACCTGCTATTTTTAATATAGCAAGAGGTCTGACTGAATCATACAATATTCCGGCTATTTGTATAGAAAGTAATTCGCCCATTCCTTCATCCTCAGCTCTATCCATAGGAGGAGGAGGAATTGAGGGCAATAATTGTTTGGTAAGTTCATCTTCAAGCACTATAGATTTCTCATAATAGGGCTTGAACGGATTGTTTCTCCCAAAATTTTCAATGCTTATTAAAACAGTTTCGTCAGGTTCTTCTTCAATTTCTTCATCTATATCGATTGTAACAAGCTCAGGTTTTTGGGCTGCTTTATTGAGTCCAAATTTATTGCTTATTTTGTCACAGGAAGAAACTGTCGAACATATCAAAACCAGCAAAAATATATTTAAAAAATATTTTTTGAAATTATTTATTTTCATTTTGGTACCAAAAAATTATACTTTCTCTTGAGTATTATTGTAATTATTGCAGTATAAACCCGTATCATTCATATAATGTATTTTTCAAATATTACCTATAATTATATGAATAAATAATGATTTTAGTTTAAAAATTTAAGTCTTTCTAGTTTATATGGTTGATTAAATCTCATTAAAAACTTTGTATTATTAAATAGTTCAGAATAATTTTATAATTATATACGCTATCTTGATATGATAGTGTTGTTTTTTGAATTTATTTTTCAAATTTCAAGGAGATAACAAATGTCATTTCAGCAACAAACTATAAGTACAAAAAGACCGATTCTTATTTTTTTAAAACATGTAGGACCGCCAATTGTGTTATATGTAGATGATTCAGATGCAATGTTCGTTGAATTGCAAGAAATTATGTTAAAAGCATCCCCATCAAATCCAAAAATTATTGAAAAAACAGGCAAAGGTCCTGTTAAAAAAATAGCTGTTCTCGATACTCAAATTGCAGGTTTGGCAATTCAAGAGGAAGCATTTATGAGTTAATTTTAATATTCAAAACAAAACCTCCTCTTTTTAAAGAGGAGGTTTTGTTTAATGTTATTTGTTTTTAAGCTGCTAATAATTCTTCAAGTTCAGTGACAGATGGTAAAACCAAACTTGCTCCCGAATTAATTAAATTTGCATTTTCAATATGTTGACCGCCATTTTTGTTGTTATATTCGACAATTTTGCTTAATATATCGTTACTGTATTTGCCGTATTTTGTTTGAATAATTGTTGATAAACAATCTCCGGATTGAATTGTATAATCAACGCCATCTTCTTTATTTTCTGTCAAATCCGAAATCTTTGGTTTTTCAGCCGGTTCTTCTTCAGGCTTAGTTTCAGTTTCATCAGTTGTAACTTCTGTGTCCGTTATTGCATCATCAGACGTTACTTTATCAGCTTCTTCCGAAATAGCTTCATCTGAAGTTGTCTCAAAATGTTTATTTACTTTTTCAGTTATACTCTTAAATATTGTATGATATTTATCTAAAGATTCATCAGTATTAAAAGCACTATCCTCGTCAGCCAACTGGCTTATAATTGATGCTGCCTTCGTTCGGTCTTCTGTTGTTACTTGGCCGTCAATTTCATCTGACCCTACATAGTCTGCAAACATATGCAAAATCATTTTTTCAGCTTCATCTGTCACGCCGTCATTGTTACCAAAAGCCTTATCAACGTTTTCATAAGCTTTATCTGTCTCTACCAAACCATTGGAATCCATATAAGGCAACGAATAACCATCAGAGTAGCCTTCTAAAGCATTCATATAATCTTCACCTGTCGCTTCAACAGTCGATGCTTCTACATTATCAAATATAGTATTACTATTTGCATTATTAGCACCTTGTTGTTTGGCATTTACATCTTCATGAC